>JAFVSW010000210.1 GCA_017503545.1 Lentisphaeria bacterium
TATCGGGAAGAGATGGGATTCATCATGCTCCCGGAAAAGTTTGTTGATTTCGCGGATAGTCATATCGGTAACATCTTTATCGTAAAACAAATATGCCATATTGCACCTCTTACGCTGCAGGAAGCGGCAAGTATTCCACAAATTCCGCATGGTAATGTTTCAGCATAAAACGCCTGACAGTTTGTTTGACATATTCGGGAATCCAGAACATTGCCGGAATGGGATCAAACCAGAATATCCCTGCTTGCAGAATGATTACGCTCCAGCGGTTCCGATGAAACCAACGCAGTACACGCTTGGCGATTTTACTGTTTTTGCGGCGTAATTCAGAGAGAAAGAACATTGTAACATTGATTTTCATCTTATCCTCCTTTCGGGTTGTTCGCACAAAAAATCCGCAAATGGCATCAGAGAGGCTTGTCCTCTGCCACTTGCGGATCACACAACCCGGAAGGAGATTATTTTTTTGATAATTCTGCCATAAACTCTGCCTCTGAAACTTCGGCAGAATGGGTGTAGTATGCCATATCCCGCTCGGCAATAACTTCATTATGCACGATCCGGTATTGACGGGAAAGATTCTGTTTACTGTGTTCTGCTTGCCAGAATTTTCTATACTCGGCAATAATGGACTTTTTGCCGGTTATCACAAAATCCCGGCTTTCGGCAATAATTTCTTTTCCGCAGAGGTAGATATACGCCCGGTTGAGATTGACCAGCAAATACGGTCTGAAAGTATCTGATTTATCAACTTTGACGACATTGTGCCGGGATAAATCCGATTTTTTGATTGTAATAATGATACTTCCCATATCAAATTTCCTCCGCGGCAGCAATACCATCCGGATAACCTGGACAACCTCTTTTGCCACAGTTGAAACATTTGGAAAAGGCAGAATTGCTTTCAAGATCTACGAGTTTATCTCCGAGCCGTTCTGCCCGTTCCCATTGCTCCTGTTGGATGGCTTCTGCGTGCTGTTTTTCCAGTTCTTTGTAGCGGTTCCGCCATTGGCGGCGGTAGGTTTGAAATGCTTTGCATACTTTCATTGGCATACCTCACTTGACGCAGAATCCTTCCGGATATCCGGCATAAAGATAGTAATTGGCAAGATCGCTTTCTTTGAAAATCTTGTGTTTGCTGATTGTCCAGCCGTAATACTTGGATTTGCCAAGATACAATCCGGCTCCAAGAGAGTAATTTTCCCGATGTTCCCACTCTTCCGGAGCATTAGCAAGTTCTTTCAAATCGGGATTATCGCTATTTAAAGCAGCTTTGCGGAACTCTTTGAAATTGTTTCGGGTATGTTTGGAAAACGCAAGAATAACCGTTGCAACCGTATGGGCTCCGTGATAATCACTTTGCAAGTCAGAATCATCTTCCCGGAGATGAGCGACAATAAGAGCCTGCGGCATTCCGTGTTTGGCAATGGCAGCATCAAATCGGGCTTTGCCGATGCTCCGCAACTTTTCTGTTTCAAGGCGTTTCTGTTCCTGCTCCGCAGCAATTTTCTGCTGCCGCTGCAAAGCAA
>JAFVSW010000211.1 GCA_017503545.1 Lentisphaeria bacterium
CACGATGAATCCAGTTCCTGCGGAACGTCTTCAACGCGGAGGCTGTCATGGGACAATATTATTCAATGTCTTATCCCAGGGTTACGCTGCGCTTCACCCTGGGCTGTCTGACTCTTGCCGCCCCGTTGGGGCTTGTCTATCGGCAAATCCAAGTTTGTCCGGACGTTAAGGTTTATACTTATTCTACGTGTAAAACAGGTCGATTCTACATTCTGTATTTGTTTATTATATATTTTTGAGCATAATTGTGGTACAAACCGTCGAAGAACTATATTTTTATAGAAAAAAACATAGTTTTTCTTTGTTTTCCGGCGTACTTGGTGTATATTACCATCAAGTACGCTTTTTTATTAATAATATAAACAATGGAGACTCCGGAAATGGACAAAAACTGGAAAATTGAAACAAAAGCTATTCAGGCAGGCTATGAACCGAAAGATGGCGAACCGCGCGTCATGCCGATCGTCCAGAGTACAACGTTCAAATACGACAATGCACAATGCGTTGCCGACCTTTTCGACCTGAAACGGGAAGGTTTCTTCTACACCCGCCTTGCAAACCCCACAGTCGATGCCTTTGAAAAGAAAATGGCAGCTCTGGAAGGCGGTGTTGCCGCTGTCGCATTGTCTGCCGGTCAGACAGCATCCCTGCTTTCCATTCTCAACGTTTGCCCCGCCGGATATCATGTGATTGCCAGTGGTGCATTGTACGGCGGAACCGTCACGCTGTTTTCCGAACGTATCAAAAAAATGGGTGTGACCGTTGATTATGTTCCGGCAAATGCCACAAAAGAAGAAATCATTGCCGCAAGTAATGACAAAACCCGTGCGATCTTTATCGAAGTTCTGACCAATCCGTCTCTCACCGTGACCGACTTTGAACAGTTCTCCGCCGCCGCAAAAGAATTGGGTGTTCCCCTGATCGCCGATAACACATTCCCCTCCCCTTATCTGTGCAATCCGCTGGAACACGGTGCAGATTTTGTGGTTCACTCTGCGACAAAATACATTGATGGTCATGCCGTCACGCTGGGTGGTGTTGTGGTGGAAAAAGGCGGTTTCAACTGGAACAACGGCAAATTCCCGGAATTTACAGAACCGGATCCGAGCTATCATGGACTGGTTTATACCGAAGCCTTCCCCGCCTCCCCCGCATCCGTCAAAATGCGCGTGCAGTGGGTTCGTGACATCGGTACTCCCATGATGCCGTTCAATGCCTTCCTGTGCAATATGGGATTGGAAACACTCCCCGTCCGTATGGAACGCCATTGCGAAAATGCGTTGAAACTGGCAGAACATTTGCAGAAACACGAAAAAGTTTCCTGGGTCAACTATCCGTTCCTGAAAGATTCTCCGGAATATGAACGGGCTCAGAAATATCTCCGCGGCGGATCCGGTGTTCTCTGTTTCGGAGTCAAAGGCGGCAAGGCTGCCGGTGAAATCGTAATGAACTCTCTGAAACTGGCAGCGATCGTCGTCCACGTGGCAGATGTCCGTACCGGCGTTCTCCATCCGGCAAGTATGACACACCGTCAGTTGACTGAAGAAGAACTGGTTGCAGCCGGTGTCTCTCCGGACTTGATCCGTGTATCAGTCGGTTTGGAAAATATTGACGATATCATTGCCGACTTTGACCAGGCATTGGCAAAAGTTTGAGGTTGAGAAATGCAGAAAGAAATCCGTTCAATTCTGGAACAGATCGGAGAAGATCCCACACGGGAAGGTTTGCTGAAAACACCGGAACGTGTGGAAAAAAGTTATCAATTTCTCACCCGCGGATACAAGCAGAATCTGGATGAGGTGATCAACGGTGCCATCTTCCATGAAGAATGTGACGATATGGTAATTGTGCGCGATATCGAATTTTACAGTTTGTGTGAACATCATATGCTCCCCTTCTTTGGAAAATGTCATATCGGGTATATCCCCCGGGGAAAAGTCCTCGGCGTCAGCAAACTTGCCCGTATCACGGATATGTTTGCACGCCGTCTTCAGCTCCAGGAACGACTGGGACGCCAGATCGCCGATGCGGTCAATCAGGTTTTGGAACCGGAAGGCGTGGGTGTGGTAATCGAAGGACAGCACCTGTGCATGTTGATGCGCGGTGTTCAGAAACAGAATTCCATCATGACCACCTCTGCCATGCTGGGCAGTTTCCGCAAGGAAGAATCCACCCGGCTTGAATTTTTGAAATTGATCAAGGGATAATACATCATGCGTGTTTTGCTGCAACGGGTAAATTATGCCTCTGTCACTGTCGATGGAGAACTCAAAGGTGAAATCGGAAAAGGCGTTCTGCTTTTCATCGGTGTCACACACACAGATACGGAAAAAGATGCCGTATATCTTGCCGAAAAAATTGCCAATCTGCGGATCTTTGAAGATGAAGACGGAAAAATGAACCGTTCCGTTCTGGACATCGGCGGCGGCGCACTTGTCATTTCTCAATTCACCCTTTACGGTGATTGCCGCAAAGGACGCCGCCCCGGATTTTCCGAAGCTGCAGATCCGGCAATGGCTGACCCGCTGTATATGAAATTCACCGAACTGCTCCGTCAACAGGGTGTCAGCAAAGTGGATCACGGTGTATTCGGTGCAGATATGAAAGTCAAACTGGAAAATGACGGTCCTGTAACCTTCATTGTGGAGTCAAAATAACAATGAGTACATTACGTCTGGCATTACTGGGATCCACCGGATCCATCGGAAAAAGCACATTACGCGCCGTCCGTGCGTTGGGGCATGACCGGGTACGTGTTCAATTGCTTTCCGCCGGGGGCAACACACCGGAACTTCTTGCGGAACAGGCAAAAGAATTCGGCGTAAAAGAAGTTTATATTTCCGATGCTTCCAAATTGGATACACTGAAATCCCTTCTGCCGGACGGTACAAAAGCGTATGCCGGAATGGATGCACTCTGCGCCGCCTTGCACAGTGATGAAATCGATCTGGTTCTCTGCGGTATTTCCGGGTCTCCCGGATTGCTCCCCGTGATCGAAACACTCAAAGCGGGAAAACGTCTTGCTCTGGCGACAAAAGAAGCCCTTGTTATGGCAGGGGCTATCGTAACAAAACTGGCATACGAAAAAAATATCATGATTTTCCCGGTGGACAGCGAACACAATGCGATTTTCCAATGTCTGGAAGGCCGTTCGCCGGATGATGTCCGGGATTTGATTCTGACAGCCAGCGGCGGTCCGTTCCGGAATTACAGTTACGAACAATTGTGTAACGTGACCTGGGAAGCAGCATTGAAACATCCAACCTGGTCCATGGGGCCCAAAATCAGCGTGGATTCCGCCTCTCTGATGAACAAAGCATTGGAAGTGATCGAAGCAAAATGGTTATTCAACATGCCCGGCGAACGGATTCAGGTACAAATCCACCCGCAATCCATTGTCCATTCCATGATCCGTTTCACGGACGGGTCTGTTCTGGCACAAATGAGTTCCCCGGATATGCGGTTCCCCATTCAGTACGCCCTCACCTGGCCGGAACGGATGAAAACCGATCTGCCGGAACTTGATTTTTCAAAAATCGGACCTCTCACATTTGAAACGCCGGATCCGGCACGTTTCCCGGCAATCGAAATGGCGAAAGAAGCCTTGACCGTCGGTAAAACCATGCCGGCGGTTCTGAATGCGGCAAATGAAGTCGCAGTCGCCCGGTTTGCAAAAGGGGAAATCCGCTTTGTGGATATTTGGAGTCTTGTCCGCCAGGTCATGGAGGCACACAGCTGCCTGGATGATTCGGATTTGGATGCGATATTGGAAGCAGACCGCTGGGCGCGTGTCAAAGCAAATGAAATGAAATTCTGACAAATGGAAAGGAAGTAAAGGATAGAACGTATGAATGAATTTCTGAATGTATTGTTGATGATTGGATCAACCTTGTTTATGGTGTTCTTTTTCGGAGCATGTATTTTTATTCATGAATTGGGCCACTTTCTTGCGGCGAAAATGTGCGGTCTGAAAATCCTGGCATTTTCCATCGGATTCAAAAAAGCATGGGGCAAAACCATCAATGGCGTGGAATACCGGATCGGATGGCTCCCGTTCGGCGGATATGTCGATCTCCCACAAATCGATGCAACGGATGACGACGTAAAAGATAAAGATGGCAATATTCTGCCGAAAGTGGCTCCGTGGAAACGGATGGTCACGGCATTTGCCGGACCGCTTTTCAATATCCTTTTCGGTTTTGCATTGGCTTGTGTAATCTGGGTCGCCGGACTCCCGCAGGAATCCCCATCCATGACGGAATTCCGTGTCCGTACAGTGGATCAGGAAAGCCCGGAATATGCCGCAGGGCTCCGCAAAGGTGACGTGATCATCAAGCGGAACGGACAGCGTTTCAACACCAGCTGGGGCGGGTTCGCACGGGATATCATGCTCCACGTGGGGGAAACCACATTGACCGTTGTTCGTGACGGCAAAGAATTTGATATTACATACCGCCCGGCGATCAATCATAAATTCTCCGGCAGAGAAGAAATCCCCTATCCGTTCTTCCGTCCGGAAATCCCGGTCGTTGTTTTCCCGGCAAAAGATTCTCCGGCAGAAAAAGCCGGGTTGAAATCCGGTGACCGGATCATTGCCATTGACGGAAAAGAGTTGAACGATATGGAAGATTTCCACCTCGCCATCTTTTATTCCGGCGGAAAAGAATTGACGATGACCGCACTGGATAAAGATCAGAAAACAACACGTACCGTCAAAGTCACACCGGTCCCCTATCCCAATCTGAAACCGGAGGACAGCGGTTGGAAGATCGGAATCATCTTCAATGCTCCGGATAAACTGGAAGTAAACAAAGCGATCGCAGATATTTTCCCCGCAGGTAAGATTCTGAAAAGCGGTGACGTGATCCAGAAAATCAACGGCAAAGATGTGGCAAAAGTGGCAGATCTCCGCCCGATCCTGGAGAAAAACAAAGATAAACCTTTGACTTTCACCGTCAAACGCGGCGATAAAACATTGACTCTTGCGCCCACAAAAGCCCTGTATATCAAACCACATTATATCGGTGTTTCCCTGCGGATCATGTCCCATCCGACACCCTGGAAACAGTTCACCAACGTTCTGGAAATGACTTGGCGTTCTCTGAAAAGCGTCACAGCCGGGGTCAAACGGCAGCTTGGTTTTGATGCCGGATATACCACCTTGGGCGTGAAACACCTTTCCGGTCCGGTGGGGATTGGCAAGCATCTGTATCTTTCCGTTTACAAAGGATCACTGATCATCGGTTTGAATCTGGTTGTCCTGATCACATTCAACCTGGGACTGCTGAATCTGATGCCGATTCCCGTACTGGATGGCGGCCATATCGTCCTGTCTTTACTGGAAATGATTTTCCGCCGTAAAGTACCGGCTAAAGTCTTGCAGCCGATTGCCATTGCATTTATCACGATCCTGATTGCATTCATGATCTTTGTCACATTCTATGATGTGAAAAAGATGATCCCCGTTTCATCCGGATCCGGAAAGAAACCTGCCGCTGTGGAGAAAACGGAAAATGCCAAACCGTAATCAGACAAGACGTATTCATCTGGGGAACATCCCCATCGGCGGCGGCGCACCGGTCTCCGTACAGTCTATGACCAATGTCCCTACCGCAGATGTTGCGGCGGCATTGCACCAGATCAAAGCCCTTGCCGATGCCGGATGCGATATCGTCCGTTTGGCAATTCCCGATATGACAGCTGCCGCAGCATTGAAAGAGATCGTAAAAGATTCTCCCGTCCCTTTAGTGGCGGATATCCATTTTGACGCCCGTCTGGCTGTGGAATCCATTAAAAATGGCGTCCACGGTGTCCGGATCAATCCGGGCAATATCGGCGGGGAAGAGAAAGTCCGTATGGTAGTGGAAGCCGCGGGAAACGCAGGGATCCCCATCCGTGCCGGCGCCAATGGCGGCAGTTTGCCCAAAGGTTTACTGGATTCATTCATGGCAAAAGGAATGAGCCACAGCGAAGCATTGGCGGAAGCCTTGTGTCATGCTGCAATGGAACAGGTCAAACTGTTGGAATCCTATGATTTTCATGCCATCAAAGTTTCCATGAAAGCCAGTAATGTCCCCGTAACCGTCGCCGCATGCCGCAAATTTGCACAGAGAAGCGATTGTCCTCTGCATCTGGGCATCACAGAAGCCGGAACCGAATACAATGCCATTTGCAAAAGTGCCGCGGGGATCGGTGCGCTGCTGCTGGATGGTCTGGGTGACACGATCCGGGTCAGCATCACCGGCGACCCGGTAAAGGAAGTCCGTGCCGCCATCTCCATTCTGGAAAGTTGCGGTTTACGTGACGCCATGCCGGAATTGGTATCCTGCCCCACTTGCGGCAGAACAAAATACGATATGATCTCTCTTGCGGATAAAGTGGAAACTTATATCCGGAAACAGAAAAGCAAAGGCATCCGCTATTCCATCCGGAAAGTGGCAGTCATGGGTTGTGCCGTAAACGGCCCCGGGGAAGCAGCAGACGCTGAACTGGGCATTGCCGGAGGCCCTCCGGGTAAACTGCTGTTGTTCCGGAACGGAGTCATCACGGAAACGATTGCTGAAGAAGATGCCATGCGCCGTCTGGAAGAAGAATTGACCGGATATCAAATCCGGTGATCAGGAGACGGGCATAATGAAAGAGGCACAGGTCATATTTCTGGACGAAGTGGATTCCACAAACAAATATGCCAAAGAACATTTTGCTGAATTGCCGGATGGAACATTGGTTACAGCATCGCGCCAAACAGCCGGCAGAGGCAGACAGGGACGTCAATGGATCTCCCCGGCGGATGAAAATATTTATGCCACGATGATTATCAAAAATGTACACCCGGATGATTTATATCTGACAACGGCTGCAGGTTCGCTGGCGGTATTGGAAACGCTCCGGGAATTTGCTCCCGGTTATGACTTTTTCCTGAAATGGCCGAATGATGTTTACGTGAATAATCAGAAAATTTGCGGAATTCTGACGGAAAGTGTACTGGGGCCGGGCTACAAATTGGAAGGGGTGGCAGTCGGTCTGGGAATCAATATCAACAGTGAATTAACGACATTTGACGGACTGCCTCCTGCGGCGTCACTTTACACCCTGACAGGGCAGCGTTTTTTTCTGAAAAATGTTATATTTTCATTGGCAAAACACCTGTTGGCATGCTATATTATATATATAGATAATGCGAATCTGCTTTTTGACCGTTGGAGAGCGGAGAACCGTTTGATCGGTCAGGAGCTGGAATTTGAACCGGCGAACGGGGAATCGTTCCGGGCTGTCTTCCGCGATGTTTTACGCAGCGGAGAAGCAGTGTTGGAAACAGCACAGGGACTGGAACAGTTTACTTGCGGCGATGTTCGGATTCTGAAAGATTCGATCACTTTTTAATTTTTAACCTTATCCGGTAATGATCAATGCCGGATAAAAGCAAAGGAATACTCTTATGGGTCAAATGCTTATGGACGGTGTAAAAGCCGTCGTCCTGGGTATGGGCATGGTGTATGTATTTCTCATCATCATGATCATCCTGATGACTATCATGTCAAAACTGCTGGCACCGTACGCCAACTTCCTCGTAAAGCAGCAGCCGGTGAAAAAAGCCGCAGCAAAAAAAGCCGACGGCGGTAAAACATTGTCAGCAGAAGACAAGATTCTTGCAAAAGCTGCTATCGAAGCAGTAAAGATGCATCGCGGCGCATAACGCCACATTCAAGAAGAAAAACAAAAAATAAAATATTTCAACAGAGGAAATTTCCAAAATGAAAAAGATTAAATTCATGGACTGCTCTTTCCGTGACGGATTCCAGTCCTGCATCGGTGCCCGCGCAAAAACTGAAGACTTTGCTCCCGCTTTGGAAGCTGCTGCAAAGGCTGGTATTGAACACATTGAAATCGGCGGTGGTGCCCGTTTCCAGAGTCTTTTCTTCTACACACAGGAAAACGCATTTGAAGAAATGGACAAATGGCGTGAAATCGTTGGTAAAGATGTCAACCTCCAGACTCTTTCCCGCGGCGTCAACGTTGTCGGTCTTTCCTCCCAGTCTTCCGATATCATCGATCTCCATGCAAAACTGTTCAAGAAACATGGTATCACCACAATCCGTAACTTCGACGCTCTCAATGACGTCCGTAACCTGGAAGTTTCCGGTAAAGCAATCGCTACTCATGGCTTGAAACATCAGGTCACTGTCACCATGATGGGGCTTGCTCCCGGACTGAATGAAGCATACGCACATACTCCCAAATTCTATTTCGACCGTTTGAAAGAAATCGTGGACAGCGGTATTCCGTTTGACAGCGTTGCATTCAAAGATGCTTCCGGTACTTCCACTCCCACAACGGTTTATGAAACCATCAAAACCGCACGTAAGTTCCTGGACGACACCTATGGTGCCGGTGCAAAAGAAATCCAGTTCCACACCCATGATACTGCCGGTTGCGCGATCGCTTGCAACCTTGCTGCTATCCGCGGCGGTGCTGATGTGATCGACTTGGCAATGGCTCCCCTCTCCGGCGGTACTTGCGAAGCTGACATCCTCACCATGTATCATGTTCTCGATGGTGACCCGGACTTCACACTTGACATCGACCCGGACAAAATCCTGAAAGTGGAAACACTGCTCAAGAAATGCATGAGCAAATACTTCATGCCGCCGGAATCCATGCAGGTCTCCCCGGAAATCATCTTCAGCCCGATGCCCGGCGGTGCCCTCACAGCCAACACCCAGATGATGCGCGACAACAACTGTCTCGACAAATACGATGCCTGTATCGCAGAAATGCGCGAAGTCGTCGCACGCGGTGGTTTCGGTACTTCCGTTACTCCCGTTTCCCAGTTCTACTTCCAGCAGGCTTTCCGTAATGCCGTTCAGGGCAAAAACGCCGATGGTTCCTGGAAAATGGATCCCAAGGGTTACGGCTTGATGGTCCTCGGTTACTTCGGTAAAACTCCGGTTGCTCCGGACCCCATCCTCGTTCAGTGGGCTGCAGAACAGCTGGGTAAAGAACCCACCACAAAATCTGTTGTGGAACTCAACGATGCCAACCCGAAACTGGGTATCAAATACAACACCGAACTCCTCCAGAAAGAAGGCTTGGAAGTCACTGACGAAAACATCTTTATCGCTGCTGCTTGCGGCGAAAAAGGTATCGCATTCCTCAAGGGTGACAAACCCATGGGTATCCGTTACGCTTCCGAAGTCGCTGCTTCTGCAAAGAAAAACGATGTTCCCGCTGCTTACACTGTCACGGTCGAAGGCAAAACATTCAACGTCCAGGTCAAAGAAGGCGGCGTGATCACCGCTGACTTGAACAGCCAGGTCGTCGAAGGCGGCGCAAAGAAAGCTGCTGCTGCAACTGGTGCTGCAGAAGAAATCAAAGCTCCCATGCCCGGTACCATCGTCCGTTTCGAAGTCAACGAAGGTGATGCCGTCGAAGCCGGTCAGGTCGTCGCTGTCATCGAAGCCATGAAGATGGAAACAGAAATCAAGGCTGAAAAAGCCGGTATCGTCAAGAGCATCCTCGTCGCTGCAAAAGACGTTGTGACTGCCGGTCAGGCAATCATCGCTATCGCCGCAGAAGGCGCAGCTGCTGCTCCCGCAGGCGGTACTGAAGTTGTCGCTCCCATGCCCGGTACCATCATCCGCGTGGAAGTCAACGAAGGCGATGCCGTCGAAGCCGATCAGGTCGTTGCCGTTATCGAAGCCATGAAGATGGAAACGGAAATCAAAGCTCCGGCTGCCGGTACCGTCAAGAGCATCCTCGTTGCTGCAAAAGACGTTGTCACCGCCGGTCAGGCAATCATGACCATTGAATAAGTTACTTTGAGGTATATATAAAATGAAAATCTTCAAAATGATGTTGATGCTTGCTGCTGTTTGCGTTGCTGTTACAGTTTCCGCAAAAGATGCTGTTGCATGCAAAAAAGACGGCAAATGCTGTGTCGCAGAAAAAGCGGCTGCTCCCGCTCTGCCGGCAAAAATTACTGACATTACGGCTATGAAAATAAACATGGGCGATGATGTTTTCCAGTGGTACATCGGCAAAGATCAGAAAATGTATGTTGTTTACGTCTGGGAAAAACCCGCTGTTGTCTATGCTCTCTCCATGGCAAAAGGCAATAAGCTCACTCCCGGTACAGAAATCATGACCATCAAACCGGACGGCAGAAGCAAAGGCAAACTCAAAATCGCACAGTCCCTCTACGTCACAGAATTGCGTAATGGTTTGACCACTGCTTCCAAACTGGAAAAAGGCGATATCGTTGCGGAATTCAAACCGGCAATCCTGTATCATGACTCTCTGGTAATGGGTTCCAAACCTGCCAACCTGCCGTCTTTCGGCGAATGTCTCAAAGGCTTGTGGGAATCCACCGGTATTTATGACATCATCCGTCAGACAGGCACAGATTTCAAAAACACCTGGTTGCTCGGTCTCGGCCGTGTCATCATGATGTGCGTTGCTCTGCTCCTGATCTATCTGGCGATCGTCAAAGAATTTGAACCGCTGCTGCTTCTCCCCATCGGTTTCGGCGCGCTCCTGGCAAACATTCCTCTTGCCGGTATCGCCAACCCGGGCGGTATCCAGTGGATGATCTACAACGTCGGTATCGAATCCGGTGTGTTCCCGCTCCTCATCTTCATGGGTGTGGGCGCCATGACCGACTTCGGTCCCCTTCTTGCCAACCCGAAAACCGCGCTCCTCGGTGGTGCCGCTCAGTTCGGTATCTTCTCCGCTCTCTTCGGTGCTTTGCTGTTGAACTATGCCGGTATCGAGTTCAATATGAAAGATGCGGCATCCATCGGTATCATCGGTGGTGCTGACGGCCCGACCTCCATCTTCCTGACAAGCCGTTTGTCTCCCTCTCTGCTCGGTGCGATCGCCGTTGCCGCGTACTCCTACATGGCTCTGGTTCCCATCATTCAGCCCCCGATCATGAAGATGCTGACAAATGACAAAGAACGCAAGATCCGTATGAGCCAGCTCCGTTCTGTCTCCAAGATCGAAAAAATCTGCTTCCCGATCCTGATCACTCTGATCTGCGCATTCCTTCTCCCGGACGCTGCTCCGCTGATCGGTATGCTCATGTTCGGTAACCTGATGAAAGAATGTGGCGTTGTTGACCGTTTGAGCGATACGGCTCAGAACGCCCTCATCAACATCGTGACCATCTTCCTGGGTATCGCAGTCGGTTCCAAACTCTCTGCAGAACAGTTCCTCAGCGCACAGACCATCGGTATTCTGATCCTCGGCTGTCTCGCATTCTGTATCGGTACCGGTGCGGGTGTGGTCTTTGCCAAGATCATGAACCTGTTCAGCAAGACAAAGATCAACCCGCTGATCGGTGCTGCCGGTGTGTCCGCTGTCCCGATGGCTGCCCGTGTGGTCAATAAAGTCGGTCTGTCTTATGACAGCCAGAACTTCCTGCTCATGCACGCCATGGGTCCCAACGTCGCCGGTGTGATCGGTTCCGCCGTCGCAGCTGGTGTTCTTCTGAAACTTTGCGGCGGTCTCTGATCGTAACGTAAATAACAGAATTTGATTCAAAGCGGGAACTGTTCCTTTTTCGCAGTTCCCGCTTTTTTTTACAGGACTATAAATTGTTATGCCTCAGGATTTGGAAATTACGGAAAATTCAGAAATAAAACCGCTCCGCACATTCAAAATGATCCTCTCCTATGATGGTACCGCATACCACGGATGGCAGAGACAGAATAACGGTATTACCGTACAGGAAGTGGTGGAAGATAAATTATGCCGTCTTTTCGGCAATACTCCCATCCGGATCCAGGGCAGCAGCCGGACGGATGCCGGTGTTCATGCCTTGGGGCTCTGTGCCAGTTTCCGGGCGCCGGAATCCCCCTATATTCCGGATTGGAAAGTCAAAAAAGCATTGAACCGCCTTCTGCCGGAAGATATCCGGATCCGGTCCGCGGAAATCGTACCCGATGATTTCAATGCACGTTTTTCCGCAAAGGGAAAATCCTATGTTTATATGGTCAATACCGGGGACAACAATCCGTTCACAAACCGGTATTGCTGGCACATGGATGATATGACTTGTCTGGATGAATTGGCGGAAGCCATTCAGGTATTCAAAGGGAAACACGACTTTACCACATTCACAGTGGAAGCCCACAAATATGATGATCCGGTCCGGGAAATTCTGGATACGCGAATCGTCACATTCGGTCCGCTGGTAGGCTTTTATTTTCTGGGGACCGGCTTTTTATACAAAATGGTCCGCAGTATGGCGGGTGCATTGATGTTTGTAGGCAGAGGCAGACTCAAAGCTGCCGACATCAAAGAAATGCTGGAAGCGAAAAACCGGCTTCGCTGCAAAGATACGGCACCGGCACAAGGTTTATTTTTGAAACGTGTTTTTTACGAAGGCGATTCCTGGGAAAATGATCTGCCGGACCGCCCCCCGTTCTGGATGTATTGAAAAATATATCAAATATTTTCTTTCCGATTTGACTTTTCCGGTATAACATTTACATTAAGGTAATTTCAAATACCTGTATGTTATTAACTAAAAGGATCAATACTATGGATTGGAATACCATTTGCTCTTACGGCGCAGAACTCGCACTTGCCGATACCCAACTGGCAACACTCAACGCCATCTTTGAAAAAACAAAAAATTCGCTTCTCCCGGAATGTCTGAAAAAATGGCATCAGGGCGGTATTGAACAATATGTTCAGGAACATCTCACGGATCCCATCGAACAATATCAATTCCTTCTGCTGCTTCATATCGCCACCGTTCCGTTCTTCAAGGAATATTACAAAGATCTGCCGTCCGGTATGGCAAAAGAAATTTCCGCCGATACGGGAATCTGGGTGAAAAAAATGACCGCTGATTACGGCGTTCCCTGTCTGGATACCCGTATTTTCGGTTGGTGCCGGGATTGTTTCAACACCAGAGTAAAACAATTCGGCAGACTCCAGTGTAACAGCAAAGATCCTTATCTGTGTCAGAATTTCCTGTACCGGAATCCGGATGGAACCGTGGATGTCGTGGAAGGTGATGACCCCGATCCATCCCGCGGAACACCGGCATTGAAATACGGGGATCCGGTCATCAACATCCATATTCCGGAAGCGGGTCCCATGTACCGGGCGGATATTGTGGCATCGCTCCACGCCATGGCAGACTTTTCTGCGAACTATCAGCCGGACTATGATTACAAAGCGATTGCGGCGTATTCCTGGCTGCTGGATCCGGCATTCCGCACATTACTGCCGGAAACCTCCAATATTATCGCATTCCAGAATCTGGGTCATGTCTTTATCATGCCGAGCCGCCCGGATGAAACGTTGGAAGTCATCTGGCGACTCTGGGGCAGAAAAGAAATGCTGGCGGGACCGGAGAAGGCAATGGAATTTGAACAGCGCACCTCTTTACAACGGAATGTAGCAAAATATCTTGCCGCCGGAGGAAAATTTACGGAATATGCCATGATCATTTTCCGTGACGAAATGGAAAAGTTGTGAAAAAAACAGGCAAAACTCCCTGATTTCAGAAAATATTTCGACTTTTTTTCGATTTAAACTTGAAAAAGGGGGGGGATGTGTGCTATATTATATAGATATAAAACTGAAGTTTAAAACAAATTTAAAATTATAATTTTTTGAAAGGAGCAGTCATGCCCAAAACTAACGTGAGAAAGTCCGCCGTTAAAACACAGCGCAACAGTGAAAAAGCACGGATTCGTAACAAATCCTGCCGTAACAAACTTGCAACTATGGAAAAGAGCCTCCGCGCAGCTGCAGCAGGTGATGATGCCGCCGCAACGCTCGAACTCTACAAAGCACAATGCTCTGCTCTTGACAAAGCTGCTAAAGTTGGTATCATCCACACCAACAAAGCAAACCGGAAAAAATCCCGTCTTGCTACTCTCCTGAAAATCGCGAAGTAATTTCCCGATTTTTCGGTTTGATAAAAAAACGTTCTCTGCATGATTTGCCGGGAACGTTTTTTCGTATCTGGAAAAAACAGTGCAAGTTCTCAAATCATGAAATAATTACAGAATGGTGTTTTTGATATGTACCAGATGACAACGGAGATCCCATTCACCTGCACCGGTGCAGATGGGCGTTTGAAATTACATGAGGCCGCAGTTCTCTTGATGAATTGCTGTCAATTTCAAGAATATCAGGAAGTGGAATTCTGCCATTTTCTGCGCCGGAACAATTTGGCTATTTTCCTCTTCTCAATTCAAATGGATTTGATTCGATTGCCGGAATTCCGGGAAAAAGTAACCACTGCGGTCAAAATCTACGGCTGCAAATCCATCTATGGCTTACGCCGTTTGACAATGCACGATGAAAAAGGAGAACTCTGCCTGATCTCCAATGCAACCGGGGCCTTTGTCGATATGAATACCGGAAAAGCAATCAAACTCGATCCTGATAACATCGCATTGAAATTTGATGAAGCCGAACCGATGGAATGTCTCCCACGGAAAATCCCCGTCCCCACCGACAACGGGACACACGCCGATCCATTCCGGGTCACACGTTCCATGCTGGATCCCAATGGACATTTGACCAGTCCGGTTTACATTTCTGCGGCAGCGGATGTCCTGCCGGAAAACTTTACTTATAACCGGGTACGTTTTGAATTCAAGCAGCAATTCAAATACAATACATTGGTCTGCCCCGTATTATTTTTACCGGATGAAAAAACAGCCGTTGTAGATTTGCGGTCCGACGATGGAATGTCTTGTGCGGTTGCCGAATTCACCACATTTTGAAAAACAGAGGTAATTTCAAAAGTCCGGCAAAATTTGACTGAAAAAGGATTGTTGAAGAGATGGAAATGGTAGTTTGATCCGGCGTCGCCTTACGGCTATGCCGTGACAAGGCGTGGAAAATAACCATCCACCTTCGCCAAGGCTACGGCGGACAAGCCTCAAACGCTCCGTTTTCAGATC
>JAFVSW010000212.1 GCA_017503545.1 Lentisphaeria bacterium
GCAAACGGATGCTGCTTACCGGGGATGTGCCTTCTCCCCTGGATCCGCCCGCAGGATGCCGGTTTCATACACGCTGTCCTTTCGCGCAGAAATGCTGTGCTGAAGTGGAACCGCAATGGCGTGAAGTCGCACCCGGCCACCATTGCGCCTGTCATTTCCCCCTGGCAGACTGAACGTATTTGAAAAAAAGACAAAACGTTGCTGTATGAGCTGAAGAATATCAATTTCCAGCGGAGTAATAATGGGTACGGAAGGCGTGGATCGCTTTGGTGAGGTCATCGAGTTCCCGGTCGGAGATTTTTTTTCCTGCTCTGCATGCCCGTATTGCGGGGAAGAAATGATCCTTTTCAAAGAGTGAAGCAGCGAAGAGGACCTGTTTTTGTTCATCGGCAGTCATTTTTGCTATTTGCGGGATGAGGATCTCTTCAAGGACATCCAGATCTTTCCATTCGATACGGGCACCGATTTTCAGATAATTAAAGACGATGACCCCTTTTTCGGTCATACTTCTGTATCTTCCGAACGGGATACATTTACTTCTCATCTGCTTGAGGAGAGTCACGGGATGTTCGATAAGATGTGCCCGGTCCACGATGGGAATAAAGCTCTGAAACAATCTGCGCTGTGATGCGGAGATGAAGTTTGTATTGCGGTATTTTTTGATTTTTTCCGCCCATTGTTTGAAATCATCGGGGGAAGCGGGGGGCGTATTGATTATTTTCTGCAAGTCTTCCTTCGCGGCTTCGGCAGCGGCTTCCTGTGCCATTCTGGCCTGCTGCCGTTCTTTTTTCAGCCGTTCGCGTTCTTCTTTCTGCCGCTTTTGTTCCGCGATGCGCTTATCGACTTCGGTCTGAAGTGTGTCGCGGTAAGCAATAAGGGTCTTTTTTTGATTATTTTCAACAAACTGGATATTGACATTTTGCATTTTTGCCATTCTGTCATCCTGTTCCAGCTCATTGAGAAGGGAGTTTATCTGCTTGATCTTCTCCTGGATCAACGGGATATTGTCCTTATCATTCAAACCGATGTGTTTTTTCTCTTCCTGCAGCAAAATATTGATTTTGCGCCCAAGGATCTGTTTTCTTTTGTAGAAAGAAGCCTGTTTTGCAAGTTCGGCCTGTAACTTTTGAGCCTCTACGGGCGCATGATTTTTATAAGTAACACAAAACTCATTGACTCTGCTGTGTGCTTTGTCCGGAGTGAGAGATTTGATTTCCTGTTTCAGGAAATTCCATTTGGTCTTTGCCTCGTTTTTCAATGCTTTGAGCTTCATTTCCTGTGGAGAAACGGCAGGTTTGACCTTTTGTTTGGAATCGGTGACCAGAGGGGGCGTTACTTTTGCGGGACGTGGCTTCTTTTCATCTCCACCGAAAATCAGGAATCCGGTAAGAGTCAAAACGATCAAAAGAAGCAATGCCGCCAGAGAAACATAGATTTGTTTTTTATGTGTAAGATAAAAGGAAGGACCGGAAATGATCTTCATCTGTGGGACATCTTTCCGCTCGCATCCGGTACTGATGCGGTTCAATTCCTCGGCGACATCATTCCAGGAAGCCGGGCGGTGATCCGGTGATTTTTCCATCAGTTTATCCACCAGCATGGAAAGTTTGGCTGGGATCTTATCATTCACGGCAAGCAGGGGGCGCGGCTGACTGTTGAGCTGTTGTTCGCAAACCGTCTGCGGGGCCTCACCGGGGAACGGAGGTGCACCGGCAAAGAGATGATACAATGTTGCGCCGAAGGAATACATATCGGACTTGAAGCCGATACGTTCGACTTCACCGCGGATGACTTCGGGGGGAGCATAAGCTGGCGTTGCCATGATCTCGCCCGGCTTGAGCTGATCGGTTCTGTGATCCCGCGCCAGCCCCAGGTCCGCCAGTTTGATCTCACCATTGGAGTGCAGGATGATATTCTCCGGCTTGATGTCGCCGTGACTCATATTCATGTGATCCCAGGCATACGCCAGAGCTTCCGCGATACGGCATCCGACTTCCAGTCCGAGTTTCAACGAAAGCGGTCCGTTTTGCGACACGATGACATCCAGGTTGTCCCCATCGATGAGCTCCATGACGAAAAAACAGATTCCGTCATTTGTGACGCCTGCGTCAAATGCTTGAACGATATTGGGATGCGCCAATTTAGCGGCGGACCTTGCTTCGCGGAAAAACGCTTCGACGAACTCTCTGTCGTCAGCAAGAGTCTCTTCCAGGACTTTGAGAGCGACCTGCCGTTTGAGAGAATTCTGCTCGGCAAGATAGACAACGCCCATTCCGCCGTGTCCGATTTCGCGAATGATGGTGAACCCATTGATCTCCATCCCGGCAGAAAAGATCTTCCGGTTGGATAACTCGGCGAGACAAGCGGGGCATTTCGGGGTGTTTCCATCCGTAATCACGGCAGCCTCTTCCGCTACCGGCTGCTTGCATTTAGGACAATACAACATATCCGGTACACCTCCTCACAGGATCATCAATCGCTGCCGCGTCCGAATCCGGCTTGCGGCATGGCAGAAAGTGAAACAAAGACAGAGAAGTAATGATCCCGTTCTTTATGTTTGCCGTCACGCTCCGTTTTGAGTCCGCCCACAGCGATCACATCGATACAGTGGAACCTGCGTTTCAAAGCGAGGCTGATGTCAGACATCAATGCGGCATCCACATCATAAGAAAGGGAGAAACTTCCATTGAGATGCTTGTCGATGATGGAAGGGAAATCAAGAGTGAAAGTCAGATCCTGTGACCGCTCGAACCGATTGATGAACATATCAGTTGCGCTGATTGCAGAATATGTGGATCCCATGGAGTAGGGAATACGCTGGATGTAATCATCGGAATACTCATAGGAAGCCGCGATGCGCCATTCCGGTGCGATCTGATAGGAAATCGAGTTGTACCACCGGTTGATGTACTTCCAATTCAGCCCCGGACGCCCTGCATTACCTTTCCCGCGCATGACATCGGAATCATGGGAGTTATTCTGTCCCATATCAAGCAGGATATCGGACGTAAAGGTAAAGCCTGGGAAAAGATTCAACCGGAGTACGGTCCCGAAGTCACCGATATGATCGAAACCGCTTTCTTTGTGGAAGAAACAATCCCAGTAATTTTCCAGATATGCAATTTCCTGGATTTGATTATTTCTTCTGGTTTGAAGTCGGTTGATCAACCCGAGCCGGATCACATTCTGTTCGGAAATGCGGTCGATCTCATCGAAATAATAAATATTTTCGCGGTCGAGATTGGTTTTCGGAATATATGTGTAATTCAAGTATGGCTGAACGACATGCCGCAATCCATCCAGGTTCATGTAAGCATTTTTAACATTCTGCCAGGAACGGTAGAACTTCGTATTTGCTTCCACGCCGATTTCAGTGGCGAACCGCATTTTGGAACCGCCTTTGCTGTCGTAAGCGGAGGCTTTGGGTGTAGGCTGACCATCCACCATATCAATGACAAACATATCATTCAAATCTTTATCCGTGATATCCTTTTTGGATGTTCTGGAGTATGCAGTCATACGGAATCCTGCACGGGGGATAATATTGATATTCAGGAGGTTGATGGGATAGTACAACATGTGGAGCGAGTCAAATCTGCCAGTCTCATAATCTTGCAGTTCGCCCAGTTTCGGGTTGGTCCGCGGGCGGTCAAACTCACGCCAACGCATGCGCAGATAATCGAAACTCGTTTCCCCCTGATAATAGAAATTCCCGAACAATTCCTGCCGCTGGAAATCCAAACGCAGCTCGGGAAGCCGTTCCACCGCAGTCGCAAAGGAATTGACACGGAAGGTACTGTAAACGGAAGCAGTGAAACGTTCATGCTGATATTCCAGAGATGCAAAAGAAGGCGGTTCCAAATCGGATTTGTAACGGCTGGAAAAGTAATCGTTGAGGAAATTGTAGTCACTGATAATATCCAACTGACCGCGGAAATCCAAATTGGGGAGCAGGTGCGTCAGATTGGCGATACGGAATTCGTAACGGTAGTGGGGTATTTCGAGACGGGAATTATTGATCGCCCATTTCTTATGTTTGTCGTCGTCATCCTCCCATTCCTGGTAAGGATGCCAATCCCGCAGTCCGTAAAACATCATTTCAGTGGAGGATTCCGCCGTTTTGAAGTCAAGTCCCACCCCGTAAGCGAAACCGCGTTCAGAATAGAAGTCCAACATGAGGTTGGCACTCAAATAAGGTTCATCCATCAGATGGAACTGCTCGGTGGTATGGTAATAATAACCCCAATCGGAAGTTTCCCCGAATTCGATATATCCGCCGAAAGAACTCAAATCGCGAGGTTTATGAAGAACGGGAATCCACAGGACGGGTACGCCGTAAATCTCGACAAAGTTATTGAACGTCCAGAGGCTGTGATCACTGTGGTCGGCATTGTAATTGAAAATCCCGCGGTTCGCCTGACGGGGGGAAATCGTCGCCTTTTTAGCAAAAATGGCATAGTGATCGTGATCATCCTGCAAATATTCGCAAGTGGTGAATTTGGTATCACGCACCGTGAATGTGCCATCGAAAAGACGTTCCGCGTATTTCCCGGTGCATGAAAGAGGTCCCACTTTCATGGCAAAATTCCGGAATTGGATCGTACCGGTTTTCAAATTTCCGGCGATGCGTTCCGCTTTAAGATACACACTGCTGGAAGTGACTTTGACCTTGACCAACTGTTCACCCGCCGGATTGGTCACATAGCCTTCAAGTTCCACCCGGATCACAGGATCCTGCAACATTTTTTCATATTCAGCAAGGGAAACATTCTTTCGTGTGATCTCCTGGATCTGAACGGTCACATTGCCAACCATTTCCATATCTTCCGACACATGATTTACAATTGCCTTATCCGCAGTAAATTGCATCCCCTGCATCTGAATTACTACATGTCCGGTCGCAACTACATTGTCCCCGACATATTCGTAACGGTCGGCAGCGGCATCCACTTTGCCACCCTTCCCCTTGAAAAAGTCTTCAGGACCGGCATGCAAATGAATACAGAGCAATCCGGCGAATACGGCGAACAGCCATTTCCGGGCTCCGGAGATTGACGAAGAATTACAGATCATACCCATATACGATGCTCTTATTTCTAATTTTATTTAAAATATACTGGCTGAAATATAGCATGGAAAGTGAAATTTTCCAATCTTTTTTTGCATATTTCACCTGTTTTTTTCAGATTTTTTACGAAAAATGAGCCCTTTCCGAAAAGAATATCCTGTTTTTTTCGGATTCTTATGGGCATTTTCACTTTTTTATGGAAGGAAAACCGCCCTGAAATCCAAAACCTAACATGGATACCACAAACATGACTGCCATTCAGAAATTCAAACATGCCATGAAAAAAATCTTCTTCCCGGAGGATGAAGTCAAACCATCGTCAAGCTCTTCCAATCTCACAAGCAGGACCGGCGGAACTCCAGCCGATCTTCCACTGCCTTCCCCTTCTCTTCCGTCCGGATACAATGATCCCTCTGCCGCATCCGGCGGAGGGATGATATTTTCTCCCGATTCCATCTCCACTGCTTCCGCGTATCCGCCGTCAGATACGCAACACACCGTTTCTGAATCAACATTTTCTGATCCGTCAGTTATCCGGCAGAATTTTGTCAATAATTATGAAGTAACTGATTATCATAGTCTAACAGAACATTCCATACATCCGTCATTTTTGACTGACCGCAATTTTTCCCCGGGATCCATACCCACGGAAATGCAGAAAAATGAACCACTGTCAAACAGCATGTCATTTCCGTTTTCCACGCCGTCAGACCGCGATACTGCCAGCAGAATGCAGCAATGGGAAGAACTGTTATTGACGGCGGATGCACCGGGCGGGATGACGGAACGCGGCGATTTTACCGCGTTGCCGTCACCCCCCGGCGGCGGAGAACTCAATGAGATGTTGACCCGAATCACAGAAACCGCGGAAGGCGTAGCAGCCATCAGCGAAACCCTTCGCAACTTTGAACAGGAGTTTTATACCTGATGATACATAAACGATTTAATTCAGAAGAAGTTAACCAGAGTTCGTCAAAAAAGACGGTAAAAGTGACGTATTATGCAACGACCTTTTCCGAACTGGAAGATTTCATTTCCGCCAACTTTCCGGAGGGACGTGACAGCGAAATCGGCGAAGTAACCCAAAATCATTTTTATCGGACCGGCAATACCTGGTACTGTGATGTGACC
>JAFVSW010000032.1 GCA_017503545.1 Lentisphaeria bacterium
GCGGAACGTCTTCAACGCGGAGGCTGTCATGGGACAATATTATTCAATGTCTTATCCCAGGGTTACGCTGCGCTTCACCCTGGGCTGTCTGACTCTTGCCGCCCCGTTGGGGCTTGTCTATCGGCAAATCCAAGTTTGTCTGGACGTTAAAGGTTTATACTTATTTTACGTGTAAAACAGGTCGATTCTACATTCTGTATTTGTTTATTATATATTTTTGAGCATAATTGTGGTACAAACAAGAACCGTATTTTTTTGTCTGAAAAAAAGAAACAGATTCCGTAATAAAAGACACCGAAGACGGAACGTAATTTTTATAAAAATCAGGAACAAGGCATATCAGAAGCAAAGGTGATTTTACGGTTGTCACCGTAATGATCTACAAGAAACGGGCGAATCGCCGTATACGTTTCCATCACCTGACAATCATCCGTAAAGATGTTTCCGGATTTCAATGCTTTTTCTGTTGCATTACACAGTTCATGCAAGGGAAAGATCTGAGGCGTTTCTGCCGCACGTAATTCATCCCGGTTCAATGTATCACAGGCATATCCATCCCCGTCAATACGTTTGACCGTATCACAAATCCTGCGGCATAACAATGCGCCTTTATGTACTCTGGCGGCATCCAGACATTTCAAGAAAGATTCCGCCGGAAGGAACGGGCGGGCAGCATCATGGACGGCTGCGTATTGGACGCCGGGAAGTTCTCCGGCTTTCTGTAAAGCATGAAATACGGATTCCGTCCGGCTTGCACCGCCGGGAACATAATGTACCATAACATCCGGCAGACAGCGGGCAGTCACAGACTGAAATTCCGCAATCCGGTCAGGCGCGACGGCAAGAATGATCCTGCCCGGCGTCAATAACGGCGCAACGGTTCGCACACAATGGAGATATACCGGCAGGTCATCCAAAAGAGTCATCAATTTATCCCCGCCGAAACGGGTGGAAGATCCGGCGGCAGGCACGATAAAAGCAGTATCATCAATCAAAGACATGATTTCAACGAACTTTCTTTAATTGTTCCAATAAAGTTTTTATCTGAAGATTTTCCGCATATCCACCGGCAAGGAGCTGTTCCAATTCCGCAAGAATAACGGCACGACGTTCCCGTTTCAATACATATGCAGGATTCCCGATTGCATGTAAAATCACAGCAAGCCGCACCTGTTCCGGCGCGGTCCGGAAATCGGAAGAAAATACAGAACTGCTGAATTTCAAAGAACTGCTGCGTTTTTCTCCATTTTCTATGATCGCAGCGTTCAGGATTCCTGTGACTGGAGCCTGACTGCGGGGACGGACGATCAGGACAGCAACATCTTTCTGTCCGGCTGGATGGAATGAATCATATTCCGGATCACCGGCGGGGATCAACTCCAATTCCACTTTCCGTGATGTATTTTCGCCCTGCACGCCGGATGCAGCATAAATCACATACAAATTATCAGCAAAAGGCGACTTCACCCCCTGCAACACAAAATTTTTATCCGTATTTTTCCGTATGAGGATTTTATCGGTTTGAAATATTCTGACCAGAGATTTGTGCGGTTTCAATGACACAACAGGCGCCACCGTTGTATCCGCAGGAAGCGGCTTATTCATAACAGGGCGGTCATTTACCTTTGCAGTACGGAGCATAACCGCTTCCGGAACCGGTTTCCCTTGTGCTGTTTTACTTTTCACCTGAGCTTTGACCGTAAAGCTGAGATTCTGCTTTGCGACCGGAGCGGGCGGAGCAACCTGTTTTTCAGTCTGGGCAACAGCAGCCGTATTTTGTATTGGTGAAACCGGAGGCAGATTCATTTCCTCCCGGGAAAAAACCATCAAAGCGATAACAGCGGCAACAACGACGATGGAAGCAACTTGCGTAAACAATTTAAGCATGATGCGTTTTTTCCATAAAGGCGCCTGTTTATCCACCACAAAACCGGCACGCACTTCATCCGCAACGCCACAACGTGCATCCGGGGACAAATACAGCGGGAAAGAAGAATTATAAGCTGCCGCAATCTTCTTTTCAAAACTGCGCTGTTCTTCAAGGCGTGCGGCACATTCCGGGCAAATGGTAAAGTGGGAATCGGCATCATATTTTTCTCTGGCAGTCAATTCGCCGGAGAGATATCCACTGAGGATTTCATCGCTGACATGTTGAAAACTCATAACTCACCTCTGTTTACTCTGGCTGACCACGCTTTTTTCAATTTACCGATGGTCTGATGAAGCAGAACTCCGGTATTACTGAGACTCAAATCCATGATCTGTGCGATTTGTTCGTATCGCAATTTCTGTTCAAAACGCAATGCCAGGATTTCCTGTTCTCTGGGGGAAAGCTGCCCGATCAATTCACGCATCATTGCAATATCGTCCGATTGCGCGGCTTCCACATCCGGAGAGGCAAAACTGCTGAAGAATTCACCGGACAAAGGCAACTCTTTTTTACTGCGTGCAGATTTGAGCAGATCCAGACAAATATTGCGTGTGGCACGTAACAGCCAAGCCCCCGGGTGGATGATTCGTTCACATTCCGGATCCCGTTTTTTACGGATATAGCGGACAAACGCATTCTGCACGGCATCCTGCGCCTCGCACTGATCTTTGAGGATCTGACTGGCATAGCGGAGCAGTTTGCCTTCCCATTCATCGATTAAATGATTGATTTCCTTAAAATCGCACATGATAAACCTGTAAAAATATGAAACTCGAGCAAAAATAGACAACGAACAGGGTATGATACTGCCAGTTTCCTGTTTTTTCAACCCCATAATGAAAAATTTTTCCATTTTTTTTCAAAAAAAACTTTCAATACGGAAAAAAGGAAGTATTGTACCAATGTGTCAGAGTAATTTCTGAGTTGATCCGTCAACTCTGTTAAGAAGGAATCCTATTTTATGTCGTATCAGGTCATAGCCAGAAAATGGCGTCCGCAACGCTTTTCCGACATGGTCGGACAGGAGCATATTGCGCGTACGCTCCGCAATGCGATTATTTCCGGTCGTATTGCCCATGCCTATCTGTTTGTCGGTCCCAGGGGGATCGGGAAAACCACATCCGCACGTATTTTTGCAAAAGCATTGAACTGTACCAATCCGCAGAACGGTGAACCCTGTTGCGAATGTGCCTCCTGCCGTGCCGTTGCCAATGAAACAAACGTTGACGTGATCGAAATTGACGCTGCGACACATACTCAAGTGGAAAAAGCGCGTGAATTGTGCGAAGATGTCCTCCATCTCCCCATCAATTCAAAATATAAAATCTACATTATTGACGAAGTTCACATGCTTTCTAAAAGTGCATGGAACGCCCTGCTGAAAACCATTGAAGAACCTCCTGCCCATGCAAAATTCATTTTTGCTACCACGGAAGTCAATAAAGTTCTCCCGACTGTTATCTCACGCTGTCAGCGGTTCGATTTGCGCCGGATCAAAGCAAGAGATATTTCCGCCCGACTCCGCCAGATCTGCGATGCAGAACATGTCAATATCTCCGATTCCGCGATCGATGTGATCGCACAAGCGGCAGACGGAGGGATGCGTGACGCACAATCCCTGCTGGACCAGCTGATTTCCTTCTTCGGCACGGATGACGGCAGTGAAATCTCGGAAGAACAGGCATTGAATCTGTTCGGACTTACTGCGCCCGAAGAAATGAAACACCTTCTTCATGCGATTCTGACAAATGACCGTGCCGCGGTGATTGCGGCGATTCATACATTCGCGGTGCAAAGCAAAAATCTGGAAACCCTTTACGAAGAAGTAACCGCATTGCTCCGCGCGATTTTGCTTTGCCGTATCCTCCCCGATCCGGCTTCTGTTTTGGAAGAAACACCGGAAAAAATCCTGTTCTGTACAGAATTGAGCAAACTGGCAAATCCCTCCAATATCCAGCGGATCCTGGAAAGTGTTTCTGCATCCGGATATCTGTTGAAAGATGCCATCAATAAACAGGTATTTCTGGAAGCAATCCTCCTCAAAGCCATGCGCCTCGGTCATGCCGCACAAATCGAAGAATTGATCGCCCGTTTGAATCAGATCAGAAAGAATGGCGAACTGGATCCCATCAATTCCGTCGTTCCACTTTACGAATTACCGCCCGGTGAGATCCTGACAACATCCGATTCCCGTTTTGCGCCGCCTCCGCGCCCCGCAACTCAAATTACAGTCTCTGCTCCGGAAAAAAAAACGATAAATTCTGAACCGGTACAACCGGCAGAAACAATTGCAGCTCCGGCGGCAGTCGCTCCCGCAACAGAAACGCAGGCGGATGAAGTCCCTGTTGCACCGCAGCCCCCTGCTCCACCTGTTATGCCGGAACCGGTACAACCGGCAGCACCGCCGATGCCGCCTCAACAGGAAGAACCGGTTCCGCAAGGAATTCCACCTGCGCCGGAACCCGTTATTATGCCGGAACCGGTGATTCCCGAACAGGAATCGATTCCGGAAGAAATGCCGACACCGGAGATGATGATTCAGGAGGAAGAAATCCCGCCGATGCCGGATAATCCGCCGATGGATATTATCATGCAGGAGCAGAATGAACCTTACATTCCGGTGCCGCCTCCGGTTGCCGCTCAGATAGAAGAAGAAGAACTGCTGACGGCGGAAGAAATTTGGCAGCAGTTGATTCTGGATATCCGGGAAACGTTGAAGAAAAAACTGCTTGCCGCTTTCATGATCGACGGAACTGCGTTGTATTGGAATGGACGTCTGCTGATCGTGGGGTTTGACTCGGAATATGAAGCAGCACAGGCGTTGATGGTGGAAAAAGAAATCCAGCTTCTCATCAGCCGTCTCCGTGCGATCTCCGGTAATTCAGCCGCAGGACTCCGTTTGGAACAGCGTACCGGTCTTGCAACTGCGCCCCAGATCCAGGAACATGCCACGTTGGAAGAAAGAAAACAGGCAGCCATGCAGAATCCGGTGATCCTCAGTGCCGTCCAGACATTCAGCGGCGTTGTTGCGGATGTTCATCTGCCTGATGAAAAAGAAGATTCCTGATAAACTGCTGTACAGGGATCATATCAGAGGAGTCCGGTATTCACGTATGAAAAAGTTGCTCTTTATTCTGCTGTTTACAGGGCTCTTTTCTGTTTTTTCTGCGGAAAAACAGGGTGTCCGACCGGGATACGAAAACCCGTATACAGCCAATATCACCCGTTTTGTGCCGATTCCATTGAACCTTCAGGGACAATATAAAAAAGCATATGCGGCATGTGAAAATATTCTGAAAACTCTGCCGGAAAATACACAGTCGTTACAAGTTTTATGCTGCTGGAAAAATATGGTTCATGCCTTGAAAGCATTGCAGCAAAATGAAAAACTCGAACCGCTGCGTTCGCAATTTCTCAAACGGTATCCACGGAATATCCCATTCCTCGCCGCTTTGGATTTGGAGGCGATACCGCCATTCGGTCATTGGCAGGATCACACATTCAAACGCGGAGAACCGGGCAAAATACCTCTGCCGATTTTCCCGAAATGGAAAGAGGACCGTATGTTATTGCTCCGCCATTTAACAGATCCTTATACGCTCCAATTGGCGCAGCGGGTACCCGATCCCGAATTAAAAAAATTGTACTTTATCAATCTGCGTAAAATGCTTTTAACAGGCAATGAACCATTATCTGCAAGAGAAGTACAACTCCTGCAGGAATGTAATAAAATTTTACGCAAAGTGCCGCTTGATAAAAAAACTCTTATTGTAAAGATCCCCCGGGGAAGTGAAACTGTAACAGAGCAGCAATTCCAATATGATTTCCATACCGTCCTGTTGGGACTGTTCGCAAAGGATACAACATTTTCATTCCGTGATCTGAAATCGTTCCGATTGCCGTCCGGCGGATACGGCTTGCTCCCCGATATCACGGAAAAACCGCATCTTCTTCTGACTGCCTGGGGATGTGAAGCGACTCAATTCCTCGGCAGAATCCAAAATGATCCGGCAGCAATCCCGGAAAGGAAAGAAACCGTTTCCCTTCTTGCCAATCATCTGACAAAACGTTACACGCAAATCAAAAACGGTAAAGAGATATGGAATGATGAAGATGCGTTTCTGGCGTATACCGCAAGCCGTCTGGGGCAACGAACCAACATCATACGCATGTATGATATCCGGCAGAAACTTTCTCCGTTCGCCCGGATCATGATTGCCCGCGCCCTGCCGGAAAACACGGTGGAACATCGTACAATCTGCAATGAATTGAAGACATTACAGCCGGAAGATGCAAAAACATTGGCGGCATATCTGATCTTTCTCCGGGAAACAGCACCCGCCGATCCCCGGATTCCGGCACTGAAAAAACAAGCCGCCGCAACACCGTTTTCTCTGTGGAAAGCACGCGCCCTGTACGGCAGCAAAATAATCGCGCCGCCGCAAATTCCACCCGGACTTGAAATCAAAACCGAACCGAAAAATGGAAAACTCATATTATACGCAAAACAACAACTGCAATTTCTGCGTATCGGATTACCCGAAATCCTCCCTGCCCCCGCCCATGGATTCCGGACATACGAAAATCAAACAAAATCCATCCACCGGACAACAAACAACGGACGGGAATTTCTGATTTTCTGTACCTTACCGCCGGGGAAACATATCATTGATCTGCCCCCGTTCACCCCCGGCACAATCACCGCAGAATATTATAATTTCTGATTCTTTTTTCCATGACGCCGGAACAGGATTGATGCAACTCTGCCGCCGGATATCGGCAAACGTACTTTGTAATGGATCGCAAGCAGGCGGATCCCTGTCACAAAGATCATGACGAACATAAACATCCAGAAAAATGGTATTTCAAACGGCAGCAGGGCAAGATACAGCAATGCCCCAAGCAACGATGCCGTTGCATAAAAATCACTGGTCAATACCGCCGGAATACGTGTAGACATAATATCACGGATCACGCCGCCGCCGACCGCCGTAATCACGCCGCACAAAACCACACCCGGCAATGCCAAGCCGGACTCTACCCCTTTTGCTGCTCCGATTGCGGTAAAAACACCCAAACCGAACGCATCAAAAATCTGAATCAGATTCCGTCTGCGCTGAATCAAAGGAGAAAGGAAAAAGACGATCAACCCGGTCATAATGCAGGAAAACAAATAAATCCCATTGCGGAATGACGCCACAGGTACATAACCGATCAGCGCATCACGTATCATCCCGCCGCCAACGCCAACGGTACATGCAAAAACAATCACACCCAACAAATCCAGCTTGAGCCGGACTCCACGTACTCCGCCCGTCACTGCAAAAATAATGGTTCCGATCACGTCAAACAGATAAATCAGATTTTGTTGAAAAGAAGGATCACCTAAATTCATATGCAATATTTCCTGTTGAGGTGATTTCAAAAGTCCGGCAAAATTTGACTGAAAAAGGATTGTTGAAGAGATGGAAATGGTAGTTTGATCCAGCGTCGCCTTGCGGCTGTGCCGTGACAAGGTGTGGATTATATACCATCCACCTTCGCCACGGCTACGGCGGGACAAGCCACAAACGCTCCGTTTTCAGATCTCAACAAGAGTTTTCAGGCATTTTTGAAGACTTTTGAAATTGCCTCTGTTGAAAAAAAATCCCGGCTGCACAAAGTCAGCCGGGTGCAAAAAATCAGTCAAACGCTTACTTCAGGGAAGCAAGTGCTTCTTCCACACGCTGGAGTTTCTGCTGAAGTTCTTCCAACTGTTTGCGGGAGGCTTCAATGACTTGCGGCGGAGCTTTCGCCACAAAGTTGGCATTGGAAAGTTTCCCTTCCGCACTCTTGATCCATTTCTGCAAATCAGCCTGCTGTTTTTCCAGTTTGGCTTTTTCCGCTGCAACGTCAACAAGACCGGAAAGCGGAAGGAAGATCGCACCGGCATTGCAGACAACAGACGGCGCACTGCCGCCATCTTCAGAACGATAATCTTCCGCAGAGATAGTCACTTCGGAAGCATTCAACAGAGAAAGCAGACTTTCTTTCTGGGATTCCAGATATGCAGTCACTGCGGCATCCGCACTCTTGATGTGGAAATGTGCTTTCTTACCGGGAGCAACGCCATTGGAAAGACGCAGACTTCTGCCGGATGTCACAAGCTGATATTTATCATCGGTCAATGCAACGATCTGTTCCGCATTGGCAGGGAGGATATCGTCGAATGTGACGGGGAACTGTGCGGTCATGATGCTTTCTTCTTCGCCGATAAAGCCCATCTGATGCGCCAATTCTTCGGTAACGAACGGCATGAACGGATGGAGCAAACGCAACAGATTCCAGAGGGCAAAGTCCAGAACTGCCAAAGCCTGTTTCCGTCCGGCTTCCTCACCGTTGAGACGGGGTTTGCTTGCTTCGATAAACCAGTCGCAGAAGCCGCTCCAGACCAATTCATAAAGATCGTGAGCCGCCGTATGGAATTTGAATCCGGTAAGAGAATCGGATACAGAAGCAATCGCTTTGTTCAAATTGGTCAGCATGTGAATTTCGTCCGCTGTCAGATTTGCCACGGTTTCCGCAGAAAGTTTACGGAATTCGCTGGAGACTTCACCCTGCATACGGCGGAAACGGCAGGCGTTCCACAATTTGTTGGCAAAGTTACGGCCGATTTCACATTTTTCATTGGAATAACGGATATCCATACCGACCGGTGCAATATAAACCATGGAGAAACGCAGTGCATCCGCACCGTATTTTGCAATCACATCCAGCGGGTCAGGTGAGTTGCCGAGAGATTTGGAAAGTTTACGGCCCAGATCGTCACGGATAATGCTGGTAAAGTACACATTGCGGAAGGGCAATGCGCCTTTGAATTCATAACCTGCCATAATCATACGGGCAACCCAGAAGAAGATGATATCGGGTCCGGTCACCAGGTCACAAGTGGGATAGAAATATTCCAATTCCGGTGTTTTTTCCGGCCAGCCCATAATGGAGAACGGCCACAACCAGGAACTGAACCAGGTATCCAGCACGTCTTCTTCCTGACGCCATCCTTCGCCAGTCGGGGCTTCTTCGCCAACATAAATTTCTCCGGTTTCATCTTTGTACCAGGCGGGAATACGGTGTCCCCACCAGATCTGACGGCTGATACACCAGTCTTTGATGTTTTCCATCCAGTGGAAATAAGTTTTGCTCCAGCGTTCCGGATAGAATTTGATATCGCCGTTGCGAACAGCTTCAATCGCCGGTTTGGCAAGTTCATCCATGCGGACAAACCACTGTTCGCTGATGAGTGTTTCAATGGCAACGCCGCCGCGTTCAGAATATCCCACATTGTGGACCAGATCTTCAATCTTATCCAGCAAGCCGAGTTTTTCGATATCTGCAACCACAGCTTCACGGCAGGTGAACCGGTCCATACCGGCATATTTGCTGCCGCATTTTGCATTCATGGTGGCATCTTTGTTCATCACATTGATGAATTCCAGATTGTGGCGTTTGCCGACTTCAAAGTCGTTGGGGTCGTGGGCAGGTGTGATCTTTACGCAACCGGTACCTTTTTCCGGGTCGGCATGTTGGTCTGCAATCACGGGAATCTTGCGGTCAGTCAACGGCAAATCCACAGTCTGACCGATCAAATCTTTGTAACGGGGGTCATCCGGGTGAACCGCAACCGCAGTATCCCCGAACATGGTTTCCGGACGAGTCGTGGCAACAACAAGATAGCCTTTTCCGGAAGAAAGCGGATAACGGAAATGGTAGAATTTACCTTTTTCTTCCCGATAGATTACTTCTTCATCAGAAAGGGCACTTTTGGCTTTGGGACACCAGTTGATCATGCGGCGACCGCGGTAAATGTATCCTTTTTCGTACAACTGAACGAACACCTTACGAACGGCTTTGCTCAAACCTTCGTCCATGGTGAACCGTTCCCGTTCCCAATCGCAGGATGTACCCAGTTTACGCAACTGACGGATGATCGTTCCGCCATACTGATCTTTCCATTCCCAGACACGGCGGATGAATTCCTCTCTGCCCAGTTCATCACGCCCGGTATTTTCTTTTTCACGGAGGAATTTTTCCACACGGGCTTCGGTAGCAATACCGGCATGGTCAGTACCGGGGAACCAGCAGACTTCTTCGCCCATCATGCGATGCCAGCGGATCAGAATATCCTGCAGGGTATTATTCAAAACATGGCCCATTGTAAGGATACCCGTCACGTTGGGCGGGGGGATTACGATGGAATAGGCTTTTTTATCAGGATTGGCTTTCCCATGAAACAGGCCGCGGCTTTCCCACAAGGGATACCACTTTGCCTCGACTTCAGCACTTTCGTATGCTTTCGGCATTTCGTTCTGCATAATTTTTTCTCCGTTTCTAAAAATAATTCAGGCGTAATTTTGATCCGCCATAAATACAATTATTCCGGTAATATACACCCAAATTCAGATTTTTCACCCCTTAATATAATTATTTTGCGATTTTTTTTCACGGATATCCTGTAAATTTACCGATTTTACAAAAAAGAGGACGCATACAGCCCCTTTCTTTCCCATACCGCAATGGACATTGGATAACATTTCTGCCCCGGAAAAATCGTGACTTGAAATTTCGGGAATGCAGTATATATTACAGAATGTAGCAGATTCATCAAAGGAGCTGAAGTTATGAACAAAAACACAAATCCCGATTTAACAGAACAATTTATTCGGGCTCAACTCGATAAAACCATGATCCCCGCAGAAGTCAAAAAAAATCCGCCACTCTATTATTGGCCGGAAGTCAATGACTATACCATGAGCTGCGGAATCGCGGAAACACCCGGCGGAAGAATCTGGCTCGGATGGTTTGCCGGTGGGGATGACGAACGTGCCGTTCTCATGCTGGCAAAAAGTGATGACGGCGGAAACTCATTCTCTACGCCTCAATATTATATCGACCCCGGATTTGTGGACTGCGGAATGCACATTTCTGCCGTTGTTGCAAACTTGTGGACCGCACCCGATGGCAGATTGTTCGTATTCTTCACGGTCAGTCTCGGATATTATGACGGGCGTGCCGGTTCCTGGTTCACCGTATGCGAAAATCCCGATGCCGATGATCCCCAATGGAGCATACCGCAGCGTATCGCCAACGGTGCATCCCTGAACAAACCCACCGTACTTTCCGATGGAACATGGCTGCTTTGCGTTTCCCTCTGGCGGCGGGAACACATCCGGCAGGGTGCGGCATCCGATCGTTTATTCCCCGAATTGGATGGGGAACGTATGGCGAATGTTTATGCCTCCAAAGATCAGGGCAAAACCTGGGAACGGATCGGCGGTGTGAAAAACCAATATCCCACGTTCGATGAACACATGATTGTAGAACGCGCTGACGGTTCCCTGCTCATGTATCTGCGGGATATTTGCGGCATGACACAGAGTGAATCGTTTGATAAAGGTCATACCTGGACCAAACCGGTTCCAACTCCATTCCCCGCCGCTTCGGCACGGTTCTTCCTGCGGAAACTGAAAAGCGGAAATATCCTCCTTGTCCGCAATAACGATCCCATCGACCCGAAAAGCCGGTCCACTATGACTGCATTCCTTTCTGACGATAACGGCAAGACCTGGAAAGGCGGACTGGTATTGGATGAACGTTACGGTGTCTCCTATCCGGATGGCTATCAGACGGAAGACGGCAGAATTTTCATTCAATATGACTGGATGCGTGAAAAAGGCGAAATCATGCTGGCGATCTTCCGGGAAGAAGATATTCTGGCAGAAAAAGCCGTTTCTCCCGATACAAAATTGAAACATCCCATTATGCAAACCTGGACTGCCGCTCATTCAAAATAAACCGCAGTCAACCTTTGATTCACATAAGAAGCCCCATATCGGTCGGATTGTAATACACCAGATCCAATCTGCCGCGCTGGGGCTTTTCCAATATCCCCGGCCAGGTGCAGCGGTGATTATCCTCTCCGGTCAGACGGCTGATATTCAAGCGCAGACCTTCTTTGGTTTTTCCGGGCAGCGTATCCAGAGGAAGTGCAAGTTCAAACACCCAGTCATTCCCCGGATAATGGAATGTTCCGACACCGTTTCCATCAATGCGGTAAACTTTTCCACATGCAAGGACATGCGCCAGAAACGGGAAAGATTTTCCGGAATCATCCATTCCGATAAACAATTCATCCATTGAGACTTCCGAACGCATATCATAGCAATGGACCTGGATCTTCAAGGTATCACCATCCCAATTTGCATTCCATTCAAAGTCCGGCAGTTTGACCGTGCCGGATCCGATTTTATAAGTGACTTTACACGGAAATTCCAGCGTAAGAGAACCGGCACGGATCGCCTGTTCCATACGGGGAAATTCGTCTGCCAATTCCTGTTCCGTCACTGCAATGGCACGCAGAATTTTTTCTTCCGTATATTTGTGTCCGCGTGCTTCCGGATTGTACCCCAGGTGCGGCCATTCTTTCTGGAGAGTGATCATTGCTTTCTGTGCAGTCAGGATCTCATCCGCCAAAGCACGCATTCCATACAGAGTCTCCAGGGACGGCGTTTGATAAAGATCCCGGCGCATCTGATAGAATCGGGTGATCCGGCTGGCAATGGAGAAATGGATCCCCAATGCTTCCCCGAGAATACGGGAACGATCCTGTTCCATATTCAGCGGAGCAGCTTCGCTGACGACCCGGCGCATTTTTTCCAGTCCGAGTTCCCATTTCCGGCTCATTTCATCCAACAAAATCGCGGCTTCATCCAGCGTGAAAACATCGAGACATTCACAAATATTATCGCCGGACAATTCGTCGAAAACGACCCAGCTGTCATACAGGGGAGTAAAACGGGGTTTGAAATACAAAGGCCATGTGACGCCATCGGCAATGGGACCGAAATACTGGATCATATTGGATCTGGGATATCCTGCGAACGCATCGGAGAACATTTTCCAGACTTCTCCGATTTGTGCGGCAAACTTTTCGCCCCAGTAAATCTTACCCATGCGGGTAAGAAATTCTTCCTCCGTCACTTTCGTAGTATCTGTAAACGATAATTCACGGGCTGCCGCATTCATAAATCCGGGTGTACCGCCTGCCCCCCAGCATTGGAATACACTGGTCACATGGTATTTCTGCAGATTTGCATATTTGCGGTAAAGCAATCCCGGTACTTCCAGATAAGGGATACAGCCGATTTCGTGGGATGTCCCGACCTGTATCTTTGCACTGATTTCTTTCCCATTCTTCACCGCAACTTCCGCCGTTTTTGTAAAACATTCGGAAAGATTACTTTCCGCCAGCCAGTAATCGCCGCAATTCCGACTCTTACCCAACTGCATGGTACCATATCCGGATTCCGCATTTGCCTGAAAGATCATCCCATCCGGCGCATGTTCCAACATACCGGGGAGCCAGGCATCCCGGAATTCGGGACCATGCCGTAATGGGTCATAATTCCAAAGAATCAGTTCGCCATTACTGCCGGCATCCCGGGTCCCGCGATAAAGCGCATCGGCGATCCGTGCCATGATTTCCCCGTTGGTTTTACCGCAACGACTGCGGCACAAAGCCTTTTCGCCGAAATTGAGCATGGAGATACATGGCGTAGCCGCTTCCCCATGAATGATTTGCATGGTACCGCCAAGACCCGGAATTTCCTGATACAGATGGAGCATCCCTTCGTACAGAAAACGGTATCCTTCTTCCGATTCCGGGCAGATACGGTAAAATCCGCTCAATGCCGGACCTTTGATTGCCGGATACTGCTCGACGATGGGATCATCCTCTTTCAGCGGTTGGGGAGTATTGATATAGAAAATGATCTTGATTCCATACCGGGCGGCTTTCTTTACATACATCCGCAATTTTTCCCGGCGTTTTGCCATCAATGCCTGTTTTTCCGGGGAATCATGAGAACAGAAAACGGGGACAATATCCGTCACAAACAGACTTTGCATCGAAAGAATATCATAATTGATCCCTTCATAAGCAAACCGTTCCAGATAACCATCGGGCATCAAATCGGTTTCCTGGAGTAAATCATCATGACCTTTCAACGGATATTTTTCCGATCCGAAGCGATAACGGTTCATACGGATCCGGATCTGCGGCGTAACTTTTTCCTCCATCACAGGCAAGGCATCGGCAGTTGCGTTACGCAGGATATCTGCCAGACGGTAAATCCCCCGGCGGATTCCTTCCGTATCGGCGGCAGAGATGACGCATTTTCCGGGTTCGGTCCGGATGATATATTCTTCAAAAACAGAAGTTTCACATAATTTTGTTTCGAGCAGTAGATCACCGCATTTCAAACGACGGGCAAAATCATAAGCCGTCTCCAGAACACCATCGGGATCGGGGAATGAAGCATTGACAACCAGTCTTCCCGGGGCATCGACCTGGTCTGCGAGGGGGATATTCAAAGGGGAGTGAAGTTCCTCCACAAAATCGCCATGATACATAAATACATCCTTTCTGAATTGATTACCAAAACAAAACTAATACAGAAGAAATGTAACATTGATTTTCTGATTTTCAAGTGTTCGATTAAATATACTGCAGAAAATATAATGTGGATATATTGCATCTCAAGACACAATATATCCACGAAGGCCCCATACGGGATTCATCATTTGAACATGCGTACTAATCTGCCAATTCAGCAGTTATCGCAAAAACTGCCGGTATAGCCTTACCAGTGTTACATTTACTGCTGAATCCGATACTTACGATCTTTTTATTCGGACAAGGATTTTTCCAACGGTAAGCATATAATGCAGATGTGCTATAGCGTCTGGAAACAGAATAGATTACGGCGATTTTTGTTTCCGGATTCTCCAACCCGGTTTTCTTCAAATTACCACCATTGACGGAATCTGCAATTTCCGCATGAGCCCGTATTGGCACACGTACCTGTGTTCCATCTTCATAGTTGATCAAATATTCCATTGTAACGGTATCATAATCACGGTTCATCCAACCTGCATGATGAAGGAAATACAAGTAGGAAGCTTTTTTTTCGACTTTAACATCAGGAGCAGTATCAGGCAGCCAGGGAAATTGTTTGCCGCGCAATAACAAACAGACAGGGCCTTTTGTCGGATCAAGCAAATTAAACGGGACATTAGCTAAAATCTGTCTGCCAACAGGGATCGATTTAATTCCTTTTTTTGCCGTAGGATTTGTCGTATAATATTTGACTACTCCGGAAAGATCAATGGGGAAACATTTTTCGGCTTTCGGCTTCCGATAGAAAATCATCTTTTCCTGTTCCAGCTCTTTCATATTTCTGTCTGAATCCTGAAAAACTACTTTTTTACCGGGAATCCATTTTTCTTTTCTGCCGGTATACAGCAAAGCAGTTTCCCCCTTCTTCATGTTAAGCCGAAACTCATTTTTACCAACGGCGATCGTTTTCTCATCAAAAATTTCATAAACATCTGCAACTGCCGGCAAACGAATTGTTTTTACACCATCAGAACATGCATGAACCGTCAGGAATTTTTTTCCGGGAACAATAAAATCACCGGATTCCATCCATACATGAACACCAGCATACCGGGCAATATTCCGGACAATCTGCCAGCCGACGCATGGCACGGTGGAATAGAAGCTGGTCGTACCGTTTTGTAATTTTTTCATAGCAAACCCCGGCTTTCCGTTTTCATGAACAGAGCCAAGAATAATTGCTTCCGGATCATTGATATAAAATTGAGGCCCCCAAGCTTTTTTGGACGCATCGGTATCAAAGAATAAAGTTTTACCAGACATCCCGGAAGTGATATTCTGAACAGCATCATTGAAACGTAAATGCGTTCTCGCCATATCGGGTGACATTTCCACATGAATTCCGGTTACATCGGCAACAGATTTGAGGGAATATCCATTATCAGTTACATATCCGGGGGCATAAAGCCAAAGTGCAACTGCTTTGTTCCGTGCGAGTTTTTCCCGAATCATCTTTTTTTGTTTTTCGGTCAGATACAAGGGATTGGAAAAAATATAAAGTTTATAATCTTTCGTATTTTTATGTCCGAGATCGTCAAGCAGCAATGAGTCATACCCCACACCCGATTTACAAAGAGCATATTCCATTTCATCCATCATGGGGCCGCACATCTGAGGTTGAATACCAAAGCGCAAAATACTGGCGGAATCGAAAATCATGGCAACATCAGCAGAAATATTACGTTCAAAATTCAGAGATTTCTTCCCGATTTCCTGAAATTTTTTCAACATTGCCATAATATCCGGATCATCACAAGCAGAATACCCGAAATAATGTCCGGGAATCCAGGAAAGATACCCTCTGGAAAGATTATATCCGAAATTCCGTTTTAAAACACCAATCGTTTCAACGACATTTTTACAGGAACCGACTTCATCAAACAAAGCCATAACAGAAGTCCGCGTATCATCCTCCCATATGAACAACTTATTTCTCAAACGCCATGAACTGTTCGGGATTTGATTGGAAACGGGTTCACCCGGAGCTCTGTAAATATAACTATGCGGACTGCTGATATAATCCAGATCCGGCGAATCAAAATATTTAAGCGGTGCTGTAAAACCTTGCGTTTGTTTATAAGAAGTTACACCATTTTTACGCCATTGTCCACCACTGTTCAGCCATCCACAAAGATAACCGGTAAATGTCCCCGTAATCTTTTTACGGTTTGTAACCGTCTTAGTAGCAGAGACAAAGGCAAGAATATGATCCGTTATCATCTCGGAAAGAAACATTTCAAAATCTATACAATTCTGGTGTTTCTGCGGATTACGCAATGAAAGTTCGGAACTGAAAAGACGTTCTTTGGGGGATGGAGGTTCCGCATTCCCGAACGTGACAGTATTGTTATGCCACGCAGTTTGCAATTTTTTCACGTCACCGGCATAAAGTTTTTTCAAATAGCCCCGGAATTTAGCTTTCATATGCTTGTTATAGTCAGAAAAAAATACAGGTCCGCCAAAAGAATAAGCATAATTCCCCTCCTGGTAACTTGGCATATACATAGCAATCCGTTTTCCGCAGGATGATTCCTCTAAAGACCGGATAAATTTCTTATAGATCGGCAGAGCTGTATCCAGCCATTTTTGAGAAGCGACAGATGGCGTTTCCGAATATAATTTCGGTTCATCCTTAAGTTTTGACCGCAAAACAAGATATGACAGTTGATTTTCCCCATCCTCTCCCGGAGGATTTTCCTGAAACCATTTTGCCGCGACCGGATTCTTTTCTTTTGCCATTTTAGTATTGATCATCAAACTGATACGAATTGTAAAACGGGCTGCAGGATCCCATTTTAAAATCGTTTGCATCCGTTGGATAATATCCGCCGGATCATCACAAAAATGAGTCAGCAAATGATAAATATGGATATCAGCAGTTGCAAAATCCCGAATCAGTTTCCGCTGAATATTTCCATGAATAGCAGATAACCCGAAATATGGTTTTCCTTCCATAAACAGAGTAGGCGTACCATTATACTGGCGAACTTCATAAACGCCGGTCAAATCCTTTGCTGTCATGCAAAAAAACAACAAAAAGAATCCAGCAATATAAGTAATAAATTTCATTCTACTTCTCCCATTGGAATATTATGGTATTGCAATCACTTTAAGATTATCAAAATCGACAGCTGCACCATACGTAAAGAAACTGATCTTTCCGGATGCAGACAGTGGAGATTTATCGGTAAAATTCATCAGTTCCTCTCCATCAAGATAAATGGAAAAATTACCGTCTTTAAGAATTACTTTTACTTTATAATTCTTATTCTGCATAAGCCGTTTGGAATCTTCCTGAGCAAGACACTCATATTGATTCCGGTAACGCTTCCCGTCAAATTTTTTTTTTACTTTCAAAAGGCTGATACCTTTTTGACCATGAGTAGGGAATTTGATCTGATACGAATAACCTTCTTTTTCCGGATGCCAGAAATGAAGTCCGCTGCTGAAGTGTGCCGATGACTTTCCGCCGAGATAAGCAAAGGTAAATTCAACAGATACATTTCCGGTAATGTGTTTCTTCAGATGAATTCGCCCGAGCCGATGAGGAGCTCCTGCGACTTGCCGCAAAGTTTTTTCACCGGCAGTAAACTTCCAAACACCATGTTCTACATAAAAATCCTTTTTGTAATCAGACTGACGGGAAAAATCATTCTGATAAATCACATCCCTGGCAGATGCGCAAAAAGAAAACAACACAGCAAAAACAAAAAACAAATATTTCATATTTTTTCCTATATCAATTCTATTTTCAGAACAAAACGTTCTGATCATGAATAAAAAGTGTAACCCATTTAAGTTACCTCGTTTTATTCACAAATTAAAATTTATTCAATTCTGTTCAGCAATGGTAATCGCTTCCGGAAACGTCTTACCGTACAGGACTTTAGAAGGAATCCATTTTACCGAAGCATCGGTAAAGCCCATATTCATCCCCGTTTTATGGAATGAATCTTTATGCCCCTGCCCGAAAGTACTGTAATAAAAAGCACGATCCCCGAATATGGCAAGACGTCTTTTGTTCTTCCCGATCTGAAGACGTTCCTGATTCTGCGCAGCTGTTCCCAGAAGTCCGTAATGCAAATAAGAACGGGATACAATATCTCCCTTGGTAAGAATCCAACTTCCACTGGCGGCGGGAGCACTTGCCCATTTGCTGCCGGTCCAATAAGTCAACCCTACAGCGACATAACTGGGATCTTTCGGGTAAGGTCTCTGAGAAGGACATAAATAAGACTCGGGGCTGATATATTTATCCCGGAGCAAATATCCGTTATGATACCAGACATGGGATTTTTTCACGTAAGATGGATCACCGTTGTAATATTTACCATCCATGAGAAAACCATTGTAATCATGAGCATACATATTGCTGCCAATTAAAACCTGTTTAATATTGGAAACACAATTACTTTTCCGCGCCTGTTCCTGCACTTTGGACAACGCGGGCAAAAGCATGCCCGCCAAAATCGCAATAATGGTTATTACGACAAGCAGCTCAATCAGTGTAAAATAACGGGATACACAAACTTTCATTTGCTTGACACGGGACAAATTCATCAAATTTGCTGTACTGCACATAAAAAACCTCCAGTTTTATTTTATGATTAATGTTTTGATTTCAAATGGCTGAAATGTCAATGTATGATCCGGATATTTCACACCATCCGTACAAGTCATATCCGTTTCATAAATATTGCGGCCGTCAAGTAAAGCACCGTTCAGAACAATATCCGTTTTGCGCCCCGACAATTCATACATACGAACGACGTAACCATCCGGAATTTTATACAGTGCAGAAAGTTGAATGTTATCTCCAACCCAATTCAAATAAGATTTTTCATCTTTCACAGATGGTGTTATTTCAGGTTTCAGGTTTAACATTTGACCAAGTGCGGCACCTTTTTCCATATCCATGGGTGAATGTGCGCAAATCGCAAATTCAAATGTATGTGTTCCGTTACAGAAACTTCCATCCTGCGGGAACATGGAGCCATCGCAAACACCAGTCCCACTACGCAGCAAACTGATTAAAATATTACCATTAACAAGTTGATGTCCGGGGGTTCCTGTATTTGCAACCGTAAGCCCCTTCCGGAGGTCACTGTAATTCACCCAATTCAAAGCAGGCCAATTACCTTTCGCCAACATATAATCTTGCTGAGAAGCAAGTTGCTTCATTGAGCCCAGATATGATTTTTTAACTTCAAAATACGGCTTGCGAATCAGAGAACAGAATGGGGCAGAATACGTTTCCATCATATTGGACACATCAAGATTCAACGGCAAACGAACCTGAATATGTGTATTATTGCCAACCCATTCCAGTGTGATCCGTAATTTGAAATAATCAAGATGTTTCGGGAATATATACTCCTTGCGGAATTTCAAAGAACCAAACCCAGGCCAGTAATTACCTGTATTTCCGGCAAAGGACTTCCCGGTAAGACTGCGTCCTTCGGTAATAACATTGATAAAAACAGGACCTTCGTCAATCGAAACGACCCGCTCTTCCATTCCGGTACGAGTGATATCCACTCCTAAATAATTTTCTGTCCACATCGTACCATTATCCAAACGGCAGAGAATTTCACCAAATCCGTCAGGACTGAATACATTTTCACCGATAAGATTTCTTATCACCGGATACGGCTCAGTAAAGTCTGCCTCATAAAAATCGGTTCGGAATTTTGCATTGCACTTCTTGGTTTTCGACAATTTTTTCTTGTCCGCACATTTAAAATTCCGTGTCCCGTATGCCGGAAGGTCCGCTACAAAATAAACTTTACCGTCAGAATCGGCTTGCGATTCAACATTCGCAGGGATAACGCCATCTGTGACAATCAGTTGCGGTCCGGATTCATTACAGAAATTAGTAACACCAAATGTTTTTTCCGTTTTAGCGGCAAAAAATTGCTCCGTTTCAGAACAAATATTTTCCAATTTCTCCATAATTTCCTGATTTGCAAGATCGGTATGACATCCGCATATACCATCATGGAACTGAATACGAAACAAGTCATACCATAATGCAGTAAAATCGTACCCTCGATCGGTAACAGCATCCAGGAATTCAGCCTTGAATAAGTTATTTTCTGCTTTCCGATTCATTTGTTTTACTGTGATCCGCGAAGTATAGCATCCGGTAAAAACAGGATTGAATTCGCCGTGAACAATGGGCATTTCCTCACCGGTTATCTCCTCAAAATAGTCAGTGCAACGTCCGAAACTCACAAGGCGCCCCGGCGTTTTATTGAGAGCATCCATTGCCCAGAACAAGGATTCCTGAAACTCTCCCTCTTCGGTCATATACCGGACAATACGATTTCCCTCCAACAAACGTTGATTCGACAAACTTTGTACGATCTGTTCATCAAAACTCCGGATTTCCGGCGTATTGACCGTATATCCCAAATGTGTTATTTCCGGAATCGAACGCATAGTGATTACAGAAGAACCATCCGGCGCACACCATTGGAATGGAGCCCAATTATTCACATTTTCCGGGGCATTCGCAGCTCTCCCTGGAATCAAATATTTGTAACCGCATTTACTTAATATCTGCGGCAACTGTACACTCATGCCAAAAGCATCACTGAGACAACCGACCACGGGATATTCACCAAGAATACTTTTATAAATCTCACGTCCGGCAAGAAAATTACGGACTAATGATTCTCCGGAAACCATATTGGTATCCGGGATACAGAAACTTCCAAATAATTCCACTCGTCCTTCTTTATATAACAACTCTATTTTCTTTTTATCTTCCGGATGATCTTCTAAATATACCCGCAGGATTTCGGCCTGTTCAAAACCAAATTGGAACGTTTTATATTTTTCTGCAAGTTTCAATTGATGCTTAATTTGACTTTCCCGTATCTTTTTGTATTCTGAATATGGATAACGCCATACCAAATCGGAATGATGCAAACAGAATACACGAATTTTTTCATCGGTTTTGGAATATATTTTTTCTTCCTTTACCGTTGTCGTTTTTGGATGCGGAATATTCTCTATAACATAATATCCATTTGCACCGCGACACTCTACAAATCCGGCATTTGACAACTCGTATAAAGCTTTCTGTATTACAGAAAAACTTACTCCAAAATGTGCCGACATGTCACGTATTGTAGCAAGTCGCATACCAGGATTCAATTGTCCCTTACAGATTTGCTCTGTAATCTCACGAATCACCTGTCGTCGTTTCGTTTCACTCGTCGTCAAAGCCATATCATTTATCCTTTCGATCTTTTTTGTATCTTTTTAAAAATACACCATATATATTGTTTGTCAAGCCGAATATGGTAAAATATCTCTTATTTTGTATCGAAAATTGCAATATAACCAGAAAAAAGTCAGGAAAGAATTAAGAAAAAAGTTGAAAAAAACAGGATTTATGCTAAAGTACATAGATTATAATAAAAAACAACAGGAGTGATTCATTATGGATCAATACAGCAATATCGTGCCACACGGAACTGCCGGAAGGAAGGATCAGGTAAGTAGTATATGAAACTTCTGACTGTAATTTCTGCAGCTCTCGGCAGCGAAATGTTTTATAAATGCGCTTCCGCACCTTTTTGGAAAGAATTGAAAATCAAAGAGCTGGATTCTTTTTTCCCTGCTTTGACTGCACCCGCTCAGGCTGCATTCCGTACCGCCGGTGATGTCTCAATGCACGGAATGGGATCCGGCGGTTTTTTCGACCGGACATTACGGAAAGCCTTTCTCTGGGAACAATCCAGCCGTTTATACGAAGGAAAACGGATTTGGGAAGATTTCCGCGCAAAAGGCGGCAAAGTCGGGCAGATCTGTATGCAGCAATGCCCCGGAGAAGATGCCGATTTGTACCTCACCCCTGCCCCGCTTTACACCCATAAAGGCAGTATCATACAGAATTTTCATTCACACCCCGCGGATTTGTACCGGAACGTTTGTGAAAACATCAAATCTAAATTCAATATCATGCACTACTGGGGGCCTTCCGCTTCCGTCAAGGCATCCCGCTGGATCGCAAGAGCGACTGCCGATGTTATGCGCCAGATGGCGGAAGAAGAAAACGTCTATTTGATGAGTTATATTCCCCATTTGGATTATGCACCGCAACGGCACGGTCCCGATTCCACGGAAACCGAAGACGCTTTTGCGGAATACGAAAACTGCATGGAAATCATCATTGATGCCGCAAAAGAACTCGGCTATGAATTGCAGATCATCGGCGATTATGCCGTCACTCCGGCAAAAAATGTGGTTTATCCGAATCGGTTGCTGGCGGAAAAAGAATATCTGCTCCTGCAGGATGTGGATGGTATGTTATATCCGGATTTCCATTCCTCCCATGCCTTTGCGCTGGTGGATCATCAGGTCTGTCATGTGTATGTGAACGATCCGGACGATATCCCCTCCATTTGTGCCATTTTTGAAACCCTCCCCGGGGTATCCTGTGCCATCAGCCGGGAAGATATGCCGGAATGGGATCACCCGCGTTGCGGGGAAGTTATCCTGATTGCCGATGAAGGTGCCTGGTTTGCTTATCCCTGGTGGGAAGAAGAAGAAAATGCCCCCGATTTCGCAGACCGTATCGACATCCATAACAAGCCCGGATTCGATCCGTTGGAACTTTTCAGTGCCATCTGGCCGCCGAAAAGTGTACCACAGGATACCGAATTGGTTCAGGGAACTTACGGCAGACCCGGCAGGATCATTCACGCTTCCACATTTACTCCGCCTCCGGATTTGCGTTCCTTCACCGGCGCGGCGGAAATGATCCGGGATATGTTATCCAAATGACGGCTCCCTGCGAGATTTCATTCGACAGCGGCACGCTCCTGATCCGGGCGGAACAATCCGTTTTGGATATGCTCACCCATTGGATCCTGTTCGATTCCCGGGTCGGTTGTTATCGCGCCGAAGCCGCTCAATACAGCAACATTGTCCGCACCCTGTATGCCAATGGAGTGGAAATCGCAGACCATGCACGGGATTATTCCGCCCCCGAATTGATCATGCACACCGAACATGCCCCCATGAAACATCAGCAGGCGGCATTGAACGCATGGATCCGGGAAAAACGCCGCGGAGTCGTCGTCATGCCCACCGGGTCCGGAAAAACATTCTTTGCTTTTCTGGCAATGGCAAATGTCAAACGATCCACTCTGATCGTTGTCCCCACCATCGACCTTTTACAGCAATGGGCATCTCAACTGGAACGCATGTTTCAAGTTCCTGTCGGCATGTTGGGCGGCGGCAGTCATGATATCCGGGAAATCACCGTCAGCACCTACGATTCTGCCGTATTGCAAATGGAATACATCGGCAATAAATTCGGATTGATCATTTTCGATGAATGTCATCACCTCCCCGGTCAGGTCAACCGCATGAGTGCATCCATGTGTCTCGCACCCTATCGCCTCGGTTTGACCGCCACCCCGGAACGGGATGACAGTGAAGAGACCGATGCCGTCATGCGCAAAATTCTGGGAGAAATCGTTTACCGGATTCATATTGATGAATTGGAAGGAACCGTGCTTGCTCCTTATGTCACACACCGGATCGCCGTGGAATTGACGCCGGAAGAAGATGCAGAATACCGCACTGCACGGAAAAAATATATCGATTTCATCCGCGCCATGAATATCGATTTCCGGGATAAATCAGCCTGGGGCAGATTCGTGGCTCTCTGCTTTCAACATAAAGGTGGACGCGCTGTATTTGATGCCTTCCTCCGGCAAAGAGAAATTGCCCGGTGCGGAAGCGGAAAACTGCAAATCCTCTGGCGGATCATCCTCAAATATCCCGGCGCAAGAATCATTGTCTTTACGGCGGATAACGATACCGCATACAAAATCGGCGAACAATTTTGTCTTCCCGTCATCACACATAAAACAAAGGCGGCGGAACGCAAAGACTTTCTCGATGCCTTCCGTAATGGTGAATACCCCGTCCTTGTTACAAGCAAAGTCCTGAACGAAGGAGTCGATGTCCCGGAAGCTAATGTGGGCGTTGTCTTTTCCGGCAGCGGAAGTATCCGGGAACATGTCCAGAGACTCGGCAGAATTCTGCGCCGGACCGCAAACGGAAAACAGGCAGTCCTTTACGAACTCGTCAGCGCAGGAACATCCGAAATGAGTGTCAGTGAACGCCGCCGCAACAATCGCGCTTATCAGAAAATGCCCATCCCGGGGGAGGAATAATACATGTTGACAAAAGATCTTCTCCGCGTGCGGGTCGCCGGAAATTATATCAAACCGCAATTCATCAAAACCGATGATAAAGCATTATTGGAATTGGCAAAAAATCTGTTGGAGATCTATCAGCTCTCCACCGGAAAAACACGGGAATATATCGAAGGTTTCACCTCCACCGGTGCCGCATCATACCGGGACTTGAAAATCGGCAAAGGCATCCTGAAAATCATTCAGGATAAAGCCGAATTCACCTCCACAGCAGAAAAAGATTATAAAGCATTCCGGCAGGAGATCTTCCAAAAATCCGCACAATGGATCAAACAGGGGAATCTGCCGGAAATGCCGGAACAATTCCGCAATCAACTTCTGACTCCGGAAGAAGAACTCTATGCCGATCTGCCGGAAAAAGAATGTCTGAAGAAAATGCCAACTCTGTTCCCGAAAGAAATCCTGGAACGGTATAATATGTCTCTGGTTCAGGCATTACTGCTCTATACCTCCAAACTGGAATTGAAATTCCACGCAAAAGAAAATCCGCAAACTTTGCGCGCCATTTGTAAATATCTGAAATTCTGCCGACTCCTGGTCTCCGCAGAAATGAAACAGAATATGATCCACATGACCGTTGACGGTCCCGCAAGTATCTTTGAAAACAGCACAAAATACGGTCTTCAGACGGCAATCTTCTTTCCCATTATCTGCCGTCTGGAAAAATGGTCTGCCGCATGTACTGTCAAACTCAAAGCAAAACCGTTGCGCCTGCTTCTGGATGAAACATCGCCCCTTGTCTGCCATTATCATAATTTTACCTCTTATCAGCCGGAAGAATTCCGCATGTTTGCTGACTTTTTCCGGAAAACGGTCTCCGATTGGGAACTCAATGATGCGCCCGGCTTCCTGCGGGGAAAACACGGCAGACTGTTATTCCCCGATTTTGCATTCCAAAACCGGACGACCGGCGAAAGTTATCATCTGGAACTCTTTCACCGTTGGCATCTCTCTCAATTGGAAGAACGGCTGCAATATTGCGAACAAACACCGGATTGTCAATTGCTTCTCGGGATTGACCGCGCTCTGTTGAAAAAAGATGGTATCCTGAAAAAGCGTCTTGACGAATCCTCTTATTTCCAACAACACGGATTCTTTTTCCGGGATTTCCCCGGCGTGAAAAATATCCTTGATCTGCTCCCCGGCAGCCCGGATGCCGCACCGGATTTGTTTTGATCGGGCATAATGCGCCATATCTCCAGCCGGTTACCCCGCTTATAATCACGCAAAAAACCATTTTCCATCAAAAACTTTTGCCGTTTCGTCTTGCATTTGCATCATTTCCGTGCTACATTACCTTGTATTCATTAAACCATCAACAAGGAGTTATCCCGATGAAAGATTTTTGTATTGCCGGTTTCGGTGAAGTTATGTTGCGTCTCTGCCCGAAAGGCAAAAAACGTTTTGCTCAAAGTTTACCCGGTGAATTGGATGCCACATTCGGCGGCGGGGAAGCGAATGTTTGTGCTTCAATCGCTATGCTCGGCGGAAAAAGCCGCTACCTTACCAGTCTGCCGGATAATCCCATCGCAAAAGCATTCGCCGGACAACTCGCAGGGCTCGGTTCCGATGTTTCCCGCATCCTCTTTGCTAAAACAGGACGCATGGGTGTCTATTACGCAGAACATGGCTCCAATATGCGTGGCTCAAACGTTATTTATGACCGGGAATACTCCACCATTTCCATGCTCGGAAAAGATGCCTATGATTTCGATTATATGCTCGATGGCGTGACCCATCTCCATCTTTCCGGCATCACGCCCAGTTTGACAAAAAATGCTTATGAAGCCACTCTCGCCATCGCAGAAACGGCCGCCGCAAAAGGCATCACCATTTCCGTCGACCTCAATTATCGCAAAAAACTTTGGAACTGGGAACCCGGTACCGCAAAAAATGAATTGGCGAAACGCTGCATGAGCAAGATCGTACCTCTCGCCGATATCATTATCGGTAACGAAGAAGATGCCTCCGACGTTTTCGGCATCAAAGCAGAAAATACTGCCATTGATAAAGGCGAACTCAATATCGCCGGATACCGTCAGGTCGCCGAAAAACTCTCCGCCACATTCCCCAAAGCAAAATTCGTCGCCATCACTTTGCGCGAAAGTTATTCCGCTGACCACAATAACTGGGGCGGTATGCTTTATGACTGTACCGCAAAACAGGCGCATTACGCTCCCCTCGATTCCAACGGAAATTACGCGCCATACGAAATCCGCAACATCGTTGACCGCTTCGGCGGCGGCGACTCTTTCTGCGCCGGTTTGATCTTCGCTCTCAATACCGAAGAATTTGCCGATCCCGCAACCGCCATCCGGTTCGCAGTCGCTTCCAGTGCGTTGAAACATACCATCAACGGCGACTACAATTATTCCAACCGCAGCGAAGTGGAAAACCTCATGAAAGGTTCTGCTTCCGGGAGAGTACAGAGATGATGAAAGAACAATTTGAAACTTATATGAGACAATGCCCGGCTGTCGCCATCCTCCGTGGTGTCA
>JAFVSW010000213.1 GCA_017503545.1 Lentisphaeria bacterium
ATGGAGCCAGCCATGCGGCCTTTGTAAGAAGATCCGGTGGCGTGTGCGCAGTCTTCCAGAACATAGAGACCGTGTTTTCTTGCGAGTTCCATGATGGGGTCCATATCCACCATCAAACCGGCATAGTGAACGACATACACGGCTTTTGTTTTGGATGTGATTTTTTCTGCCACTTTTTCCGGGTCGATATTGAATGTACGCGGATCGATATCGGCAAAAACAGGGATCCCGCCTTCTTTCAGAATGGCAAGAGAAGTTGCAACGAATGTGTTCGGTGTGACAATGACTTCATCTCCCGGTTTGATGTCGAAAATCTGCGTTGCGACATGCATCCCGGTGGTACAGTTGGAACATGCAAAAGCGTGTTTGACGCCATGTTTTTTTGCAAATTTATCCTGGAATTCCTGGGTTTTGGGTCCCATGGTGAGAGAATCCTGTGCCATGGCTTCCAATGCTGCATTGCGTTCCGCATCATCATAAATACTGCCCATGAAGGAGTAAGCAACTTTCAATTTTACTCCGTCATCTGTGGCATAAGAACTGGTGATGCCGCCTTCTGTTTTTCCTCCGGTAAAATGTTCTTTGTCAATGGTTTCGATTGGCATTTTCTGACTTCCTTTCACTTTTTGGTTAAATGGAGAAGATTTTGAGTTTGTTCAAATCTTCATGGTTGATACGTTTTCCAGTGGTTCTTGCTTCATCCGCCTGCTGAATGGCATTCTGTAACGCAACAGTGCAATTTTCCACAAATTCCTGTTCGATTTTTGCTCCAAGTGCGGCATTGGCACGTTCCGGATAACCCATGACGCCGATTTTGACGTCCGCACGCTGGGAGGTCTGGACGATTTCCTGGGACAATTCGGTGAAACTTTCCCGCAGCTGATAACTGTCCGGATCATCCCGCAACCGTTCTGCCACCGCATCTTCGTCCATCACGATTTTTTCCCGGACGACTTCCGGACACCAATGGAGCAGTAAAGATGTTTCCGCTTCTGCGGCGTGATAATCTCTGGTCTTGAACAATTCCGTCCAAGTGGGAGAGAAATCCCAAATCGGGCAGAGCAGAATCAAATCATCTTTCAATGCCGGATTCAGCCATTTGAGGATCCGCAGTGATTCTTTCAGATGGATCATGCTTTCGCTGCCGCCGTGACCGGGCATGATGATAAAGTTGCGGAATCCCTGCAAGGAGAGAGATTCAATGATTTCCCCGACAAGATTGGAAAATGTGTTGGGTTTGACATTGATCGTGCCGGGCAGCATACCGCCGGAAAATGTATAATTCAAACATGGTGCGACGATGCAATCCAATTTTTCCGCCAGAGCGGCAGACGCATATTCTGCATTGCGGATATCCACATCCAGCGGCAAGTGATAACCATGCTGCTCACAGAGAGCGTAAGGGATAATGATGGTCTGATTGGTTTTCAGGTATTCCTGTACTTCCTGTACCGTCATAAGGCGCATTTGATGATTTTTAAGAGACATGATTTTATTCCTTTCTGGCTTTCCTCTACCAAAAATATAATCTATTTTTTGAGAGAAAACAATCCAATTTTTCCGCTTTTTCTTGAAAATTTGAAAAAAAGTTGTATTTTATAAGACAACTTTGTTTTATAAACCGGTAATAAAGAGAGTTTGACAGATGAATAAGCAAGATTTACGTTCCGTTATCCTGGAATACCTTTTCCGCAATGGAAATTGTTCCCGTCCGGAAATCGTGGAGATCACCGGGATGCGCCCCGGCACTGTGTTTGATGAGGTCAACCGGCTGAAACAGCAAGGTTGTGTTCTGGAACCGGCACGGGCAGGAAAATATACCGGCAGAAAAGCGCCGGTATTGATGTTGAATCCGGATTATCTGTGGACAGTCGGGATCGATTTTCAAGTTCACCGGACGATTGGAGTCATTGCCGATTTTACGGGTGCAATCCAATGTTCCGCAGAAGTTCCCGCCGTTGCCAGAAAAAATCTCACCGGATGCCGGAACGAAGTCCGGGAGATCCTTCAGCAATTGCATGCTCAAACCGGAAAAAGTTGGGAAAAAATCCATGGGATCGGTTTTGCGGATCCGGGGCTGGTGGATGTATCCAGCGGAAAATCCATCCGGGCGGTGCAAGTCCCCGGGTGGGAAGATATCGAAACCGGAAAATGGCTGACGGAAGAAAATCATCTGGCATCCGGTGTGTGGCCGGAATGTATGATCAAAACGTTTATGGAATATCAGGTTCGTGCCGGAAAGAATGTCGGCAGTCTGTTTCATGTGGGAATGGATGACGGGATCGGCGGCGGATATATCAGCCGTAACGGGGAATGTTTTACCGGTGACACCAATCAGGCAATGGAAATCGGGCATATCGTGATCGACCCGGAAGGCCCGCTCTGCCAATGCGGGTCCCGTGGGTGTCTGGAAGCGATTGCAGGGAAAAAAGGGATTTCCCGGAAGATCCGTGAGATGATCAACAATGGTGTTGATACGGTGATGAAATTGGATTCGGAACAGAATTTTGATTTCCATTCTTTTGGAGAATGGGCGCAATATGATAAAGCGGCGCGCATTATTGCGGGGGATGTGAGCCGCAGTATCGGACAGGCTTTAGCGGCGGCGGTGACGTTATTGAATCCATCGATTATTGTATTCAGTGGGGAATTGACTTCACTTGGCAATCAGCTGTTGGAGCCGGTGCGTGAAATGTTGAATAACAATTGTTTTTCCGGTGTGGTAAAAGATCTGAAGATCGAACTTTCCACTTTGAACCGGGAAGATACCGCCCGCGGCGCAGCGATCCTGATGCGTAACAAATTGATGAAAAACGAAGAATTCTGATTTGTGAGGCAATTTCAAAAGTCTTCTTGTGATAAAATAAAAACAGAACATCCATGCTGTATTGAGTCTATCCGCATGGATGTTCTGTTGATATAACGGTGTTTTTTAATCCAGTTCCGGCAGATTACAGCCGTAATCCCAAACAACTTGCTTTAATACAAATCAGCCGGCGTTATACTGCGTTTTTCCTTTCCGCTGCGTTCGATGGCTTCTGCTAATTCCTGCACATGCTGAGCCGTTCGCAAATCTGCTGACGGTATATGTTTATCCCGGATCATCTGTACAAAATCGTACATGATATTTTCATTTACGCTGGATAAATTCTGAAAATTGATTGTTTGCGGGAAACAGGCTCTTTCGTATGATGCGTTGAATTTGCCGAAATCAATTGTTCCAACCGGATCCGGTCCCAGTTGCGTTGTCCGGAATTTAGGACGGCGGAAAATCTCGATTTGATTCTGACTGCAATCCAGTTTGATACTGTAATTTTCAAAATGAAACCGGTATGAGATTTCCCCGTAATAAACCATGCTGGAATAATGGAATCTTCCTGTTGCTCCATTTTCAAATTCAATATTCGCAATCAGGTCATCGGGGCTTGGGTAGGGACAGGCAAATACTTTCTGCATAACAGAGTTCACCCGTTTAAATTTACCGCCCACGAGCAGCATGATATCCAGCATGTGACAGCAATGGAACGGGATCTGCGAGACTTGCAAACGGAAATCATCCGGAGAATGTTGCAGATAATAGTTCATTTCTGTATCGCCATGGTGGAACCAGTTGCAGTCCACGCTGAGCAATTTGCCCGGTTCATTCTCCCGGATGAATTTCAAAACTTCCAGTGTTTGCGGCAGATACCGGCGCATGAATCCAACTTGCACCGGTACTTGATACTGTTCCGCCAGTTCTGCCAGTTCCCGGACTTCCTGTGCTGAAAAAGAGACCGGTTTTTCCACAAATACCGGCTTGCCGCAAGGAATCACCTTCCGTAATGCTTCTGCATGGGCAAACGGGGAAAGACTGATAAGAAACGCATTGATTTCCGGATCACAAATCAAATCATCCGCTGTATTGCAAACTTTTCCGCCATATTGTTCTGTCAATGCTTTGGATGCCTGCGGAACAAGATCGTACACCGCATGAACACAATAAAAATGATCCTGGATCAATGCATCCAACAATGTTTTTGTGCGTGCTCCGGCACCATATAAACCTAATTTGATCATCTTTTATAATAACTCCTTGATTTATTTTGGATAGACTGGTGTGGCAAGGTTGTTCCGGTTCCACGGTAATGCCGTATTCTGATCACCTCCGAATTCCGTATAGGTAAGAAAATAGGCGGAACGGGCATCCGCATTTCCTGCGACTGCGAGCATGTTGGAACGATATTTGGCAGAACGGTATATGGATTGCATAATCGCCCGATCCGTCAATACTCCGTCTTTACTTATTTCTCCGGGGATTTTGACCGAATGACGCCAGGAGAAACTCTTCCACCACGTCGCTGAATAATATCCGTCGTTACTGTACCCTTCTGCTAAAAGCAGACTGTGGGCAGGATGTTTGATCACAGAATATTTCCGGTTGTATTGCCGATAAGAGGAGTTCGTGCTGGTGTAATAACCGTTGATACCGTAAGATTGTTTGGTTGTAGCAAGATCCTCTTTCCGCTGTATGGACATGGGACAATGAAATATCGGGGCTTGTCTCAATCCTACACCCCAACCGGTCAACTGTTTCCCTTGATAAATATACGGATAGGTCAGATTGATCCATGTATATGAATTCACTTCTGTTATCTGCGGGATCTCGTCATTATGATCTCCGGCATAACGGATTATTGCCAGACCGATTTGGCGCATATTATTCAGACAGGCAGTGACCTTGACCCGGTTCCGGGATTGACTTAATGCGGGAAGAAGCATTCCGGCAAGGATTGCGATAATGGCAATGACGACCAGCAGTTCAATCAGCGTGAACGCTGATTGAGTGAAGATGTGAAGGTGTGAAGAGTTTGACTGCGTCAAACGTGAAGTGCGCCCTGACGGGCGTAAGGATGTGCAGTTTTTATGAATTTTTTTGAGGCAATAAAACGGCAAAACCTTAACTTTACAAGCAGCACTCACTAACAATTCAATCAACGTAAAACGTTTTTCTGCGACATTACAATAACGTGTTGGCAGATGATACTTCATCTTTCTTTCTCCTTTGTTTAAATGACCAAAACAGGGAATCGCCATTTGCACGGTAATTCCCTGTAAAGCATTTGTTATTTTTATTTTATTTCATATAGCTGAATGTCATCAATGAAAACCTTTGCGTTTTCCGGATACATTTTGAATACGATCGCTCCGCGCAATCCGTTGGAATTTTTCCGCGTTTTGCAGAATGTGACAAATGTCTGCCATTTCCCTGCCGGGAATTTCTGATGGACCGGATTATTATAATCCTGATTCCGTTTGTTGAGTGCCGGATACATGGCAAAAGTCAGATAACTATCCGGAAATGTGGTTTCCTGATACACTTTTATGACTGCAAGATAATAGGTGTCAGGTTTGGCTTTTTCATTCAGGCTGAGCAACGTATAACCGCCCGGCTTGATTTGATAAGAATATTTGCCGGAACTGGCATATTTTGTACTCCTGATCCCGGATCCATTCCGTCTGTGAGCCCGATGGATCTCCAGATAATCCCCTGTCAATTCGGATTCTATATCGCCATTGGTAAACAGATTTTTGTTGTTGCCGATTTTCAGGAATATTTGCGCAACTTTGTTGACACAAGCAGCCAGTTTGGGATCGTTTGCCAACTTTTTCATTTCCGCTGCGACTGCGGGATCATCAAGAAAACGGGATGCCATCACAATGTGGGAAACCATCGCGGATGTTCCATCATCGTCGATCGCCACAAGAGGACGGAAGGATTTTTTATAGTAAATACTCGCCCACGGATCGTTTTCCAATTCTTTGGAAAGAGTCCGTTTGATTTCCTGATACTGCAACAAAGAGGGGATCGCCTGCAGCAATTCCACTGCCTGTTTTGCATTCTGCAATTCACCTTCCGGGGGAATATACTCTGCCGCATAAAGATGCAACAATGCTTCACTCTGCCGGTATGTCCGCTCGATTTTCCGGATACGGGCTTTTTGTTCCGGTGTTTCAGCTGTTTCCAACGCTTTTTCAAGGTGGGCATTGGCTTTGGCAATGTCGCCTTTCTGCAAGCCGTAAATATACGTCTTGTCGCCCGCCGTCATGTACGTTGCATTGGAACTGCGGAACCACGGAGTTTTCCGGATGGCATCACTCTGGAAATAATCTTCCCAGAAATCAAAAAATTTACGTAAATGCGGAGCGGCTTTTTCCCCGGCAACTTCTTTGTACCAGAAATCCAACAGTGCTTTTTCATCTTGATCGATATTCCATAACAGTTTATGGATCAACCAGATTTTCGGTCCTTCTTTGGAGTTGAAACCTTCACATTCTCCAAAATAATGACGTGCCCCGTGTTGATACAGATAACGCAGCATTTCCACATGACGTTTCAGATACATGCGTGGCGGAAGATACGGATAGCCCCAACTGTAATCCCAGACACCAAGTTTTTTTGCCTTGCTGCCCCAATCCGCAATGATTCGTTTATGATGCTCCATCATTTTCGGGTCAGTGACAGAATAAATGTCAAGACAAAGAGCGATCACCACATTGTCCGGCAACTTGAAGCTGCATGGGTTATAAACCATATTGTATGCAAGTGCCACCAGGGGCAAATCCGGATATTTTTTTCCCACGGCTTCCGCAACCCGTTTTACCCAGGTGAAATATACTTCTGAATGATGATATGCATCTCCACCTTTATTGGCTTTTTTACATTCATCGCATTGACAGTAGTTGCCACAATCGTTGACTGTCAGTGAAATAGATTGTGTATCCGGATGCTCTTTCAAATATTCAAAAATGTTTTCCACCGCGATCCGGGCTGTTTCCGGATTGGAATAACAAGGCTGCCAGTACATCGCGCCTTTGGGAATTTTTTCCATCCGTTTACCATTGATCAGTGGGCGCATCGCTGCCGGATAAGAATTGTCTTTTGCGTATTTTTTCGCAGGAAAACAGAAAATATGCAGCGCATGATTGGTATTTGCTCCTTTCTTCATATTGAACCATGGGCGGGATACCGGTGTGGAAAGATAGGTATATCGCCCTAAATTGAATGACGGCTTTTCTGAATAGGCTTTGCGAGGCAGTTTGACGATCCGGGTCTTGTGATATGTGCGCCCCAGAGCATCATTGAAAAGATAATGGACCCCTGCATATTTTTCCAGAATATGATTCAAAAACCATTGCAAGGAAATCGGTGTACAATTTACAACCATGGTCTTTTCATCCGGAAAAGAATAAGAAAACTCATCTTCTGTGTGTAATTGGTTATCCTTGCGGAACTCAATTTTGATCCGGTTCAAATCTTTTTTGTTTTGGGGATTGATAGGAAGAGAAACGCCTGCGGTCTTCCGGATCTCCATGTTGAAATTGTTTAATGTGTTCCGATATTTTTCCGGCGCATCAAAATATGCGGTTGCACTGTACTTGATCAGATAAAAATCATCCGCACAAAGCAAAATACCGGTCAGCAGGAATAGAAATCCTGTCAACAGGATTTTTTTGATCGTAATTGCAGTTTTCATAAAACCTCCATAAATTTTTGTGTTGTACATTCAGTAAGATAATGATTATTTTTTTGCTAAATAGAAGGACAGGCGCAACATCTTCTCCACGTACTCTTTGTGTTCATCCAATGTTTTTGGCAACTGTCTCATGATAACCTCAGAAATCGTTGCGGACTTTGACCGGTTTGCCCGTATGGGCGGATTCAATGGCGGCAGCACAGGTGGCGACAGTTCTTGCGCCTTCCACAACGTCGGCGGTGTTGGGGGCTCCACGCAGTACAATGTCGGACATCAATTGCACCTGGGCTTCCACGTTATGATTGTTCACTTCCACCGGAACTGTGACGAATGGTGTGCTGTCCCACGGAGAATCATAGAATGGTACACTGGCGATTTGCAATTCGCCGCTCAAATTATCGCAAATGATCGTACCTTTTGTTCCGTAAAATACACTGCGCATGGTATACGGTCTGGAAAGTCCGATGGAACACATGACTTTACCGATCACGCCGTTTTTGAACTTGTAAACGGAGAAATAAGAGTCAAAATCAATGGGCCAGTCTGCCAAGCCTTTTTTTGTCCCGTATGCAAAGGCTTCATCCACCAGATCATCCACCGCCCAACGGAGAAAGTCAACGGCATGACATCCGCCGCCCAGCATGGGATCACGCCGTTTGTCTTTCCGCCAATTGTTTGCGCCGCCGACATGACGGTAATTATGCGCGTATTCAGTTTCCGCCATGAACAGTTCCCCGATATCACCGCGGGCAATCATTTTCTTGGCAAGAATGAAGGCGGGCGTGTATCGTGTGGGATGAGCGATCATGAACACCTTGCCGGTCTTTCTGACGCACGCGGCAATGGCAGCGGCTTCATCAAGATCAAGAGTCATGGGTTTTTCACAGAGGACATGTTTTCCGGCTTCCAGCATGGCAATGGATTGTTCCGCATGGAAGTAATCGGGGGAGGTGACGGAAACGACATCGATTTCCGGGTCGGCAGCAAGTTCTTTGAAATCGCTGTAAATTTTTGTGGAGGGATCCAACTGATATTCTTTCAACCGTTTTTCACATCTTGCGGGATCGATATCGCAAAGAGCCTCAAGGGAATAATTTGTTGTATTTTCCTTGAAGGCTTTGATATGTCTGAACCCTTCACCCATGCCGATTACGGCAGCGACTAATTTGTTATTTTTCATACACACTCTCCAGTTCTTTGGTGTTTGGTTTAATATAGGTGATAATTTTTCATTTTTCAACTGAAATCAAAGGTTAAAACATGTCATATCTAATAAATAACTTGTCTTTTTTGATAAAAATATTGTAAAAAATATATGCAATAAGGGTTGAATTATTGAAATAGAATGATACAGTATTCAGCGTATAAAAATTCACTACGTACAGAAATACAGGTGTTCTATGGATAAAGGTTATTTTGATGATCTTTCGATCATTGCGATTTATGATAAAACATTCAGTTCAAAAACATTTTCGCCCATCCCATGTCTGCAGAACAATTATTCAATCGAAATGATTGCGGAAGGTGAGGTGTATTTACAATTGGATGAACGGAAGATTCTGTTGCGGGCTCCCGTTCTTTTCTGGATCGGCGATAAAAACCGTTCTTTCCAGTTCATCAGCACGGCGAAAACATCGAATTACCGTCATTTGTGGATCGATTTTACCGGAGAACGTGGAAGGCGGATGTATGAGGCATTGCTGGAGCGTTTTCAGGCTCCGTATCAGTCCTTGACTCCGGAGTTGGCGGCACCGGTCCAGAATACCTTTCTGGAAATCTGTTCTGCATATCGCAAATCCGATGGATATAATCACAATATGCTGGTGGCGAAAATCGAAGTCTTGATGAGTCAGATTTTATCTCTGGATGAAAGCAATTTTACGGAAGGGGATTTGTTTCAGATCTATGATGCTTATCAGTATTTTATCCAACATCCCGGGGCGAAACACAATTTAAGTTTGCTGGCAGCGGAACGGGGGATATCAGAAGTATATTTCCGGAAATTATTCCGGGAGCGGTTCGGGATCTCTGTGGGAAAATTTCTGTTGAAATTACGTATGGAATACGCTGCGGATTTATTGTATTCCAAACAATACCGGATCAATGAAGTGGCGGATCTTTGCGGTTTTGCCGATGCGCCGACTTTTACCCACAGTTTTGTAAAATTTTTCGGGGTATCACCCAGTTCCTATCTCAAAGAGAAACGGCGGATTTACGACCCGTGAATCGGAACTTCTGCCGTGAAATTGATGATATAGAATACAAAAACCGGAATTACCTCGATAATAAAAGCAATTCCGGTACGAATTTTGCAACGGTCTTTTATTTTGAATTTCAGACTTCCGCTGCGTTGAATGCTTCGATCAATTCATCCAGTTGTGCGATTTCTTTATGGACCGCTTCCCAGGTGTTTTCGGGATCATACCAGAGCGCATTGAGTTCTTCGGCAGAATGTCCCTGCTGTTCCACCCAGGTGTAATATTTCAGGTTATGAATCTGTTTCTTTTCCGGATATGTCAATTCCCGCACATAATCGGTACGGATTCCCAGCATGGCGGAGGCATGGGCAGCCGCGGCTTTGAACAGGGAATATTTTCCGTTTGCAGCGGCAAGTTCGCGAATCCGTGACTGATAAAGCACCGAGGTATCCGTCAGAACGGTACCGATCACATCTTTTTCCGTCAATTCGTAATATTTTGCCATTTTGATACATGCCAGAACGTTGGCGATACCGGAAATACCGAACAGAGAAAGTTTTTCCACAAAGTCGGCAGGGATACCCGCTTCTTCCACCAGATAACGATGCCCTTCCGGTTCGTTGAACAGACGCAACAGATTCATGGGGTCGGCATCGTCGATACAGATAATATCGTCGGTCGTGCGCATATTGTGGATCCAGGGGACGTGACGGTCACCGATTCCTTCGATCCGGTGTTCGCCGAACCCGTTATTCCACATGGTGGGACACTGGAGAGATTCCACGGCGGCGACTTTGATTCCGGGGTAAATTTCTTTGAGATAATCCGCACATCCGATGGTTCCGGCAGAACCGGTTGCGAAACAGACTCCGGCAAAACGGTCACCCGGGCGGGCAATCATCTGATAGGCTTCGGCAGCCGCGGTCCCGGTCACATGATAATGCCACAAATGGTTGCCCATTTCGTCGAACTGATTAAAGATCATGGCATCTTTGCGGTTGCGTTTCAAGTCGTTCACGCAGTCAAAGACGGCTTTCACGTTAGAGTCGCCGCCTTTCAGGCGCAAAGTTTCGCTGACGATTCCGGACAGCCATTCGAAGCGTTCCTGGCTCATATTTTCCGGCATGACGGCAATGGATTCGCAGGATAAGATTTTTGCATTGAATGCGCCGCCGCGGCAGAAATTTCCGGTGGAAGGCCAGACGGATTTCTGATTGACGACATCGAATTGACCGGTCACCAGTTTGGGAACCATACACCCGTATGCCGCCCCGACTTTATGACATCCTGTGGGGAAATATTTGCCGACGAGGCAGAAAATCCGGGCTTTGACCCCGGTGAGAGCCGGGGGTAATTCGATGATATTGGGAGTACCGTATGTTCCACCCGCCTCCACGGGTTCATTTTTCCATGTGATACGGAACAGATTGAGAGGCGAAAATTCCTGCATCCCGACCTGTTTGAGTTGTTCCCGGATACAGGAAGGGACTTTGCGCGGATCTTTCAATTGTGCGATGGTGGGCAGGACGATATGGTTTTTCCGTGCTTCCCGGATATTCCGTGCAAGGACTTCTTTATTGATGGTGAAATCGATCATGAAAAACTCTAATTTTCTTTGAGGCAAATTCAAAAGTCTTCAAAAAAGCCTGAATATTCCTGTTGTGATCTGAAAACGGAGCATTTACAGTTCCACAACAAACTTTTTTTTACTCCAATTTTGCCGGACTTTTGAAATTACCTCTATTTCTTTTGTTATTTTTTACGCATCCAGCAGCGGCGAAATGCGGCGGAACGCATTACGGAGATCCGTCGGCGTGATGGTATCGGGGACAGGCACTTCGCTTTGAATGCATTGCAGACACGGAGCTTCGGCAAGGACTTCCATAATATGATCCCAAGGCATGGTATCGTTTCCGGGATCGGGCATTAAATGCTGATCTTGCCAGCCGCCATTGCTGTGGAAATGGCAGTTTACGACCCATTTTTTGAAAATACCGATAATGTCTTTTTCCCAGTAGACAGGCATGTTATTCAAATTCCAGAAGTATGGGACAACACTTTTTTCGGGATCGGCTTCTCCACATTCTGTCAAATGGGCATGTCCGGCATCGTAACAGAATCCGAGGAACGGGGAATTGTATGCTTCCAGCATTTCCAGGATACAGGGAGACTGATTCAATGGAGTCCATTGATTTTCCAACGCCATGACGACACCATGTTTTTCCGCAAACGGGAGCAGTTCATCAATGGCACGCCGGAGAGCATCCTTGTAATCCTGCATGGTAAACGTTCCTTCAATGCCTTCCCATGAGGGGTAGACATTACCGGTGTGATATGCCATACTGGTAACGCCTAATTGTTCGCAAATGAGGATCGCACTTTTCTGCCGGAGAATGATGGATTCCCGGGTTTCCCGGAAGGGCATACCCGGGTCTTTGAATAACCCCCAGGGTGCATGAGCATCGACGAATTTCAGTCCTGCCTGCTGGAATTCTTTTTTATATGAGAACAGCAATTCAGGTTTGTTGATAATATTTTCGATTGTAACGCAGGTGAGAACAAGTCTTTTTATTCCCTGTTTTGCCAGGTAGTCAAGATTTGCTCTGCGGACAACTTCATCGTCATTCTGCCAATTGTAACAGTAAGTGACAGGTATCATTTTTTTTCACTCCGGGGATGAAGAATCATTTAAGCAAAGAGAGCTTTTACGTTGTTGATAGAGGTTTCAACAGCACCTTTGCAGACTTCGGGACCTTCAAATTCGATGGAGATATAGCCATCATACCCGCTTGCTTTGATGATTTCAGCGCAAGTCTTCAGGTCAATATCACCATGGCCGGTGATGGTTCCGCGGAGGATTTTTTTTCTGCTGCGAGTGGGGAAGAATCCAGGCGGGCACACCGGATTTTTACGGATGAGCATATCTTTGAAGTGAATGAAAGATGCAATGCTGATGTTGTTGGAGACCGCGGCAACAGAATCTTCATCGGCACAGGCAAAGTTACCAACGTCCATTGTGGTACGGAAGTTATCGCGGTTGACCAGTTTGACAAGGCGGTAAACGCGTTCGCTGCCCTGGAAATGATAACCATGGTTTTCCACGCTGGTGGTGATGCCGTACGGGGCGGCGTAATCAGCGACTTCCCGGCAGGCATCGACGACGAAAGCCAAGTCTTCTTCATACTGCTCATAGGATGTCTGTTCAATCGGACGCCATGCGACGTCATGACGCATGAATTTCACGCCGAACGCGGCAGCGACTTCGACCTGTTTTTTGAGACGTTCCACTTCTTTTTTCTTATGTTCGACGGCGTCTTCACCTTCTGCGGGGAGGAAGTTTGCGCCGATGGTATAACTGGAAAGATCGATACCGGCATCGGCAGCCGCTTTTTTGATCTGTTCGATCCGGGGATCGTCGGGAGATTCAAACGTTCCGATTGCACCGGGGCAGACTTCCATATGTTCGCCGCCAATGGATTTGATGAATTCGATTGCGCTGAATACGTCCAGTTCGCCGTCGTTGATTGCACGGCTCAAGCTGTAAGAACTGACACCGATCTTCATGATAATTACTCCTTCAAAAGATTTTTTGTTTTATGATCCCCTGTACTGTTTTGCCGTGCAGGGTTGAAAGAATCCGGTTCATATTCATCTCAAGAGTAATCAACCTCTTAATACCGAACATGAAAGATTCGAAATTTGCAGTACAATAGCATACATTTTTTACTTTTCAAGTATATAATTGTGCGATACTTGGAAAAAAATGTAAAAAATTCAACCTGCCGTTTTTTATTTGAATTCAGGATTCGGCAATCCTTCTGCGCCATTGGGAGTTCTTTGCGTATCTTCTCCGCCTGTCAAATCGCGCAATGCTTCCACCGCCCGGCGTTGGCGGCGTGTCCCGAGCATATCTTCCATAAAGGGCAGATCTTTGATTTCTTCGTAATCCCGGTCTTTTCTGGCAAGTCTTCCGCCAGCCGGCATAACGACGCCTGTGGCTTTATCCAGGACAAGAGTGGGTGTCGTGTTTGTTTTGATATAGACCTGTTTTTTTTCCAAAATGCCGTCCACATTATATTGATAATAGGCAAAAACCGTCGGGCTTGCGGCAATCATGATATTGAGACGGCTGAGGAAATCGATTTCGCATTTCGGTTTCATTTCCGGTCCCAGGTCAAATCCGATACGTTTGACCAGATACGTCTTGTTTTTATCATCAATGACCAACGCATAAAAAGTTACTTTTCCCGTGAAGTATGAGACGATGGTATAATTCCGGGTTTCAATCTTTTTCGGGATATTGGGATCATACGTTTCCCCTTTGCCGGAATCGGGGACCCCGACGGTGACCGGACCCCATACTTTCCGTCCGGCTGTTACTTTGAACGATAAACTGTCGGACTGGTATCCGGATTTCAATTGCGGATGGAAGAGAACGGCCCTTACGTTGTAATTGCCTTCTTCTCTGAAATCGTAATAATCTGAAATACGGAAAATGGCTTCATGCGTGCTGCCGGCAGGGATGATTACCCCGACCATGGATGGCATATTGGCGGGATTGATCGGAGATACACGGACAGACCCTTTGCCGGATGTGTGATAGACATCGAACCGGAGAATGCCCCGTAATCCTTTTGTTTCACCGAACGCCAGAGCATGAGCACTCATGTTACGGAACCGGACTTTTGCAAAAACAGATTCAAATTGCAGAAAAACATTCTGATTCAATTGCAATTTCATTGCCACCTGGGCAGAAAGAGGAGAAAGACATACAAGCAGAAGTCCTGCCGCAATCCAAATTTTTTTCATGTTTGTTTACTCCGTTGACGGTTATCAGTTTTTCAATAATTCGTTTGCCGCTTCCGCCGTCGCTCCGGCATCAATTGCAGTATGACATGTGCTTGCCGCACATTCCCGTTTGAAACAGGTGATACAGGGCAGGGACGGTTGAAGGACCCGGCAGTTTTTCGTATACGGTCCGGTCAAAACAGGGGACGTCGGCCCGAAAAAGGCAAGTACCGGGATATCCAATGCTGCCGCAATGTGCATCGGACCGCTGTCGTTACACAGAAACAGTTCCGTTTTCCGTATGATTTCCACCAACGCGCCGAGGGATGTTTTGCCGCAAAGATTTGTGCATGGAACACCGGAACTTGCCGCAATCTGCTCTGCCGCATTGGAATCGTCATTCGTCCCGAGCAGCAGAAAATGCAAATCCGGGTGATCCGCATGGATCTTTTTGATCACGTTTGCAAAAAACGCGGGCGGCCATTGCTTGGTGATCCATCTTGCGCCGGGTGCGACTGCGGCGAATTTCTGTGTTGTTTTCAATCCGGCATCGGCAAGAATTTTATCCGCGGTATCGGCATACGCCTGTACTTTATTCATCCGGAAAGAAAAATCCAACTCTTTTTTATCCAGGAAATCGCTGATCATGATGTTATTCCGTTCCAACGCATGCCGATCTGCCGGCGCATGAAGGAGACGGTTGTACGCGACTTTTGCGAGACCTTCTTTGGGATTTGCGGGTCCGGCATAGATTCTACTTTTTGCCAATCTGCCGATGGCGGCACTGCGAATCAACCCCTGCAGATCGATTACGGCATCATAACGGTTTGCACGGATGTCGCGGGAAAGCGTACGGAACGTTTCCGGAAAAGAGGAGAGTTTGCCCAGTTTTTTCCGTTGAAAGAAGATATTGTTTCTGATTCCCGGCAAATAGGCGGTTAATTCTGCAAATGCAGGATGAATCAACCAATCTGCAACGGCACCGGGATATTCCCGGAGGAGGGCATTGACAGCCGGAAATGCGTGAATAATATCCCCCAGACTGCTTGGTTTCAGGATCAGAAATTCCATGGAATCACTTTCTTATTTTCCGTTTTCAAGGCGGTTTGCCAGATGTTCAGGGAGTCCGGCCTGCAGGATTTTTTCCTGCGTTGTCCGCAAATCATACGGGATTCTGTAACGGGTGACGGTCTTTGCATCGGAATCATAAATGGCAAAGGACGCTCTGGGGTCCCGGTTGCGGGGCTGTCCCACGCTGCCGACATTGATCAGATAACGGTATCCGGCTTCAATGTTCAGAGTGATTGTTTCTTCCCCGATTTTATCCATATCCGTTCCGCTCCATTCGGGAATTTCATCAATGGGTTTTGCAGCACGGAGAGCGACCGGTTTTTTGCAGAATGCCAGGGGTACATGAGAGTGACCGCAGAAACACAATTGTGTGAACTGATAAGTGAAATTGTCGGTAGCCTGATGCAAATCAAAGATATACCCCCAAGTGTCCGGACTGTCCAGCGTTGCATGAACGATTGTGACCGTTGTTCCGCGGACGGTCAAGCGCATAGGGAGTCCGGCGAGCCATGCACGATCTTCTTCACTGAGTTGAGCTTTTGTCCAGAGAACAGCGGCGCGGGCATGCGGGTTGAACCCTTCCATGACTTCATCGTTATTGGAGACATATTCGTCATGATTTCCTTTTACTGCTGCGATCAGGTTGAGTGAACGCATCAGATCGAGACATTCTTTCGGATTCGCATTGTAACCGACGATATCGCCGAGCGAAATAAAATCTGTGACCCCAATTTCCGCACATTTGTTCAGAACCGCAGTCAGTGCTTCGTAGTTTGCGTGAATATCACTGAGAATTGCATACTTCATAATTTACCACCCACTTGATTTTGCATATTAGAGGCAATTTCAAAAGTCTTCAAAAATGCCTGAAAACTCTTGTTGAGATCTGAAAACGGAGCGTTTGAGGTGGTTACCCGCTGGGTAGCCACGCACAAACTACCATTTCCATCTCTTCAACAATCCTTTTTCAGTCAAATTTTGCCGGACTTTTGAAATTACCTCATTAAATAATAATGCAATATAATGTCAGTTTTACAAAAAAGCAAAAAAAAATATAAAAAAAAGGTAAAAAAATCTGCCAAAGCATGTCGAGATTGCATATTTTTGTAAAGTTTTTTTATTTTTTGCTTGAAAAATAGCAAAAGGCATTGTAATATTACTGTGAAAATTATTTTAAAAACGCAAAGTTGTCTGAAAAGGCAACCGATCATTTCAAGTGAGGTTATTGTGGCAGAGAAGAGTGATTATATTCTGGAGCTGCTCCTGGAGTACGGTCTGATTTCCCAGGAACAAGCCGATGAAGGCTGGGAAAAAGTGGGCGAAGCAGAAGGACGATTGGATATCCTTGATGCTCTGAAAGAACTCGGGTATGTGCATGAACATGATATTCTGAACATGCTGGCTCAGCAGTACGGACTGGAAACGTTGGATCTTTCCACTTTTGTGATTCCGCAGGAAATTCTGGATTCCGTTCCGAAAGAAATTCCACATCAATACAAAGTCGTTCCCGTTATGATTCATGACGGAGTTCTGACCTTTGCCATGTCGGATCCCACCGATATGGAAACGCTGGATTCCCTGCGTCTGGTTTTGAAACGGGATGTGGATGCCGTGATTTCCCCGATGGAACAGATCCAGGCGATTATTGACCGTTATTATTCCGACCTGGAAACTGCTGCAACGATTATGATCGGTGATATGGATGTTAATTCCGTGGAAAATCTGGAAGCCGCAAAAGAATCTGCCTCTGCCGATAAAGAAGATTCCATGATTATCCGTCTCGTTTACATGCTGATCGTGGAAGCACATAAACGGAAAACTTCCGATATTCATTTGGAACCGATGGAAAAACGGTTCCGTGTCCGGTATCGTATCGACGGTGTGCTGCGGGAAATGGACAGTCCCCCGAAATATCTGCAATCCAATATTATCAGCCGTATCAAAATTATGTCCCGTATGGATATTGCGGAAAAACGGATCCCGCAGGACGGACGTATTCAGATGCGTCTGGCGGATGCCGATATCGACTTGCGTGTATCTACGATCCCCACAACTCACGGCGAAAGTATCGTTATGCGTATTCTGGATAAGTCCAGTATTCAGTTGGATATCCCGAAACTCGGGTTCTATACGGACGACCAGGAAAAGATTGACCGTATCATCAGTATGCCGGACGGAGTGTTCCTGGTGACCGGTCCTACCGGGTCCGGTAAAACTACCAGTCTTTATGCGTTTTTGAACTCCATCAACAAACCGAACCGTAAGATTATTACGGTGGAAGACCCGGTGGAATATCAGTTGAACGGGATCAATCAGGTGCAGGTGGACCCGATTGTGCAGATGACCTTCTCCAATGCGTTGCGCGCCATGCTCCGTCAGGCACCGAACATTATCATGGTGGGGGAAATCCGTGACCGCGAAACTGCGGAAATTGCGATCAACGCCTCACTTACCGGGCACTTGGTGTTCAGTACCCTGCATACCAATGACGCCCCCAGTGCTGTGACCCGTTTGATCGATATGGGGGTCAAACCCTTCCTTGTGGCATCCTCTGTCCGTGCCATCATGGCACAGCGTCTTGTGCGCCGTGTCTGTAAAAAATGTGCGCAGCCCTATACCCCGTCTCCCACCGAGATCCGTATGTTGAATCTGGATGAAAGTTTTATCAAGAACTCCAACTTTATGAAGGGGCGCGGCTGTCCGGAATGTGGTAATTCCGGTTATAAAGGACGTGTCGGGATTTATGAAATCTTCCTTGTCGGGGAAGAAATTCAGCACTTGATTTACGGCAAAGAATCCTCCCACACGATTCGTGAAGCTGCCCGTAAGAGTGGTATGCGTACCTTGCGTGAAGACGGCTTGCGGAAAGCGGCGGCGGGTACGACTACGCTGGAAGAAGTATTGCAAACAACGATTGGCGATGATGCCTGATATATTACTGGAGATTAGAGAATTATGCTTGATTCCGATAATCAAACAATAAAAGACATGCTGCTTAATTCCGGCTTTTGTGCGGAAGATCAGATGGCGGAAATCGAAGAAGAACATTTGCGCAGTGGTAAATCCATTAAAGATATTGCCATTGACTTTCAGATCTTAACCGAAGATCAAATGCTGGAAGTCCTTGCGGCTTCTCTCGGCATGGAAATCGTGGATTTGAATACGGTCGATCCTCCGAAAAGTGTAGTCGATTTGATTGATGGCGATACTGCACGTATGATGGGGGTTTGCCCCATCCTGGATGAAGATGGTGTGCTTACTGTGGCTGTACGGAATCCGTTGAATTATCAAATCGCAGATGAATTGCGGTTTATGCTCAACCGGGATATTGTTACGGTCATTGCACTGGAATCTCAGGTCGATCAGTTTATTGATGCACATTATCCGCTGGATATCGTGGCGGTACATGATATGTTGTCTGAAATGGATGGTTTGAGTGCAGACCTTTCCGAAGGATATGACCCGACGGATGCGGAAAACCTGGCGAATGAAGCCCCGATCATCAAATTCGTGAATGCGGTTATGCTCCAGGCAATCAAAGATAAAGCATCTGACATTCATTTTGAACCGTTTGAAAAAGAATTTAAAATCCGTTGCCGTGTGGACGGTGCGCTTTATGAAATGGCTCCTCCGCCGAAAAGTCTGGCGGTCCCTGTTATCAGCCGTGTGAAAATTCTTTCCGGACTGAATATTTCTGAACGCCGTAAACCGCAGGACGGACGTATTCAGCTCAAGATCGGCGGCAAACCTATCGACTTGCGTGTATCCTGTCTGCCTACCGCTCACGGGGAATCTGTGGTGCTTCGTGTGCTTGACCGTTCTGTGGTGAACTTGGACCTTGATGCTCTCGGGATCAACGAAAAAGTTTTGGAAAAGATCCGTCAGATCATTACAATGCCCAACGGTATTTTCATTATCACCGGTCCTACCGGGTCCGGTAAAACAACAACCCTTTATTCCGCTCTTAAAGAGATCAATAAAGTGGAAGACAAGATTCTTACCGCAGAAGACCCGGTGGAATATGACTTGGAAGGGATTGTACAGCTGCCGATCAATGATGCTGTCGGTATGACATTTGCCAAAGCACTCCGTGCGTTCCTCCGTCAGGACCCGGACGTGATCATGCTTGGGGAAACCCGTGATTTGGAATCTGCAGAAATGGCGGTGCAGGCATCCCTCACCGGACACTTGGTATTCACAACTCTGCATACCAACGACGCCGCCGGTGCTGTGACCCGTTTGATCGATATGGGTGTGGAACCGTTCCTTATCACATCGTCCCTGATTGCTGTGTTGGCACAACGACTGATCCGCCGTGTTTGCAAATCCTGCAAAACCGCATTTGTACCGTCGGATGAAGATTTGCAGCTGCTCGGTCTTACCCGTGCAGATATTGGGGAAAACAAGTTCTATTACGGAAAAGGATGTCCGGTATGCAACGGTACCGGTTACAAAGGCCGTAAATCCATTCTGGAGATTCTGATGATGAATCCCAAACTCAACGAACTTGTTTTGAACAGTGCGCCTACCGTTGTGATCCGTGACAAAGCCCGTGAATTGGGGATGGAAACCATGCGTGAAGACGGGATCCGTGCCATTCTCAACGGCGAAACCACGATGGAAGAAGTTTTGAAATATACATAATCATTTTTCAGAAAGGATGGTGTTGACTTATGGTTGAAATGGATGAATTGCTCCAGCTTGTAGTCGACGAAGGAGTCAGTGACTTGCATCTTGAAGTCGGGGCACCCCCGGTAATCCGTTTGCGCGGCGAAATGACTCCTCTGGATTTACCGGATATGACACCTGCTGATACAGAACGGCTGATTAAATCAATTGCCGCCCCCAAACATATTCAGCAGATTAATGAATGTGGCGGTGCGGACTTCGGGTTCGCTTTCGGGGAACAGGCACGTTTCCGTGTAAGTGCTTTCCGGCAGAAAGGAAATCTGGGGGCAGTGCTTCGTCAGATCCCCAATAAGTTATTGACTTTTGAACAGATCGGTCTGCCGCCTGCGGTCAAAGATTTGCTGTATCGTCCCAGAGGTCTGATCCTGGTGACCGGTCCGACCGGTTCCGGGAAATCCACAACGCTGGCTTCTCTGATCGACATTATCAATCATGAACGGGCATGTCACATTATCACGGTGGAAGACCCGATCGAATTTTATCACAAACATAACAAGAGTATCATTATTCAGCGTGAAATCGGCAATGACGTTCCCACGTTCGCAGAAGCGTTGCGCCGGGCGTTGCGTCAGGACCCGGATATCATTCTCGTCGGGGAATTGCGCGACCTGGAAACCATTGAAGCTGCGGTTTCCGCCGCTGAAACCGGACACCTGGTCTTTGGTACGCTCCATACCACCGGTGCCGCACGAACCGTTGACCGTATCGTAGATGCTTTCCCCACCAATCAGCAGATGCAGATCCGTACACAGTTGGCTGCCGGTTTGGTTGGTGTGATTTCTCAGGTCCTTTGTCCCCGTATTGATAAGCCGGGGCGGGTCGCCGCATTTGAGATTATGATCTCCACCCCGTCCATTCAGTCTTTGATTCGTGACGGAAAAACGTTCCGTATTACATCTGACATTCAGACCGGTGCAAAATACGGTATGAATACATTGGATTCCCATTTGTTGGAATTGTATCAGAAAAAGATCATTTCTTATGGTGAACTGATTACAAAAGCCCAGGATCCGGAAGGTGTTATTCAGAAACTCGGCGGTTGATTTGTTTTGGTTGGATTATCAGAAGGATTTTTCTCTCCCGACTGTATTTTTTAATTTCTAAACGGAGTAATTAATATGCCTATTTATCAATTCAGCGCAATGGATGCCAACGGAAAAGAACGCAAGGGCAAGCGCGAGGCAAGAAGCGAAGAAGAAGTTTCATCGTATTTGAAGGAGCAGGGGTTATTCCCCACTTCGATCAAACTTTTTACAGAAAAAACAAATGCTGCCAAAAAGAAAGGCCCCAATGATAAAAAAGAAGGCTTTTCTCTCAATATGCAGATCGGTGCTTCGGTCATCAAGAAAAAACAGTTGACCGTCGTTACCCGTCAGCTGGCAATCCTGCTGGATGCCGGTCTGCCGTTGATCCGTTCCCTCCGGACTCTGGAGCGTCAGTCCCGTGACGTAATGGTCAGAACGGTTCTCGGTAAAGTCGCTGTTTCTGTGGAAGGCGGTGCTACCTTCTCCGAATCTCTGGCACAGCATCCGAAATCCTTTGATAAACTCTATTTGAACATGGTGCGCGCCGGGGAAGCTGCCGGTAAAATGGAAATCATTCTTGACCGACTGGCATCGTTCATGGAAAAAGCCGCCCGAATCATGGGGAAAGTCAAATCTGCTTTGACATATCCTTGCGTTGTTTTGGGTGTTGCTTTGCTCATTACTGCCGGTTTGATGGTGTTCATCGTGCCGAAATTTGAAAAAATCTTTGCTGACTTGCTCGGGGAAGGAACCGAATTGCCCGCTCTGACTCAGGTCGTTATTGCCATCAGCCGTTGGATGCAGAGCAATGTGTTGGCTCTTTTCGGGATTATTATCGGGATCGTGATCGCATTCAAACTTGCGGTCAAAACCAAACAGGGACGATATGCTGTTGACTATGCAAAATACAAAATGCCCCTTTTCGGACCGATTGTTTCCAAAACTGCAATTTCCAAATTCTCCCGTACTCTCGGTACCCTGATGGGATCCGGGGTGCCGGTCCTCAGTGCCCTCCAAATCGTGCGTGATACCGCCGGGAATGAATTGGTGTCCAATGCCGTTCAACAGGTGCATGATGCGGTGAAGGAAGGGGAACCTATGGCAGCTCCTCTTGCCGCTACCAAGATCTTCCCTGAAATGGTGATCTCTATGATCGAGGTCGGTGAAGAAACCGGTAAACTCGCAGAAATGTTGAACAAGATTGCTGATACTTATGACGAAGAAGTGGATAACGCGGTCGGTTCTCTGACCAGTATGATCGAACCGTTGATGATGGTGTTCCTCGCCGTTGTCGTCGGGGGTATCGTTATCGCCCTCTTCTCCCCGATGATTAAGATCATGGAAAAGATGAACTGATGGAATGGAGGTCATTGCTATGTCGGATATCCTGAATAATTCTGCTTATGCTGTGATTATTGCGGGTGGAAAAGGGGAGCGGTTTTGGCCCCAGAGCCGGCTTGCCAGACCCAAGCAGCTTTTACGCCTTCTCGGAAATATTTCCTTGATCGAACAGACCGTAGAGCGTATTCATCAGCAGTTCCCGTATGAACGGATCTTTATTATTACGACGGAGGAATATGTCGCCCCCATCCGGTCCATGCTGTTTTCTCTGCCGCCTGAAAATGTGATCAGTGAACCTTGCGGCAGAGATACTGGCCCTTGTATCGCTTATGCTGCTGCTCATATCAAAACTGTCGCGGCAGAGGAAGACCCTGTTCTTTGTGTGTTTCCATCCGATCATTTGATCCGGGAAGAAGATATTTTTGACCGGATTGTTGCCGATTGCACCTCTATGGCTGTGGCACGTCAGGGAATCGTTACCATTGGCATCAAACCCACATATGCCTGTACAGGTTATGGATACATACGCACGGGAGAACGACTTCCCTGCAATATGCCTTCTGAATTTTTCGAGGCGGTTTCTTTCCGGGAAAAACCCGTTAAGGAAGTGGCGGAAGAATATTTCGCGTCCGGCGAATATTTGTGGAACAGTGGAATATTCTTTTTCCGTCATTCCGTGTTGATCAATTCATTCCGTACCGCAATGCCTGCGCTTTTGGATTTTTATGACCAGTTGGAAAATGCGATCCGCAAGCAGGATGCCGCCGGTATCAAACAGTGTTATGATGATGTGCAGAAAGTTTCCTTCGATGTCAGCGTAATGGAAAAAGTTTCCAGTACCGTTGTGGCAAAAGGTGATTTTACATGGGATGACCTCGGATCCTGGACATCCATGAAAAATCTGCTCGTTCCCGATGAAAATGGAAATGCTGTCCTCGGATTGCATACCGGTATCGAGACCAGTAATTGCGTTGTTGTAGGGGAGGCGGACCACCTTGTCGCTACCATCGGGATCAAAGACCTGATTGTGGTACATACTGATGATGCCACATTGATTTGTGATGCAAAATCCGCACAGCGTGTCAAAGAATTGACGCAGCTCCTTGCAAACAAACCGGATTTGGAGTCGTTTCTCTGATGCTTGAAGCTGCTTGTAAGCCTGTACTCCTGAACATCGGCAATACGCATGTTCAGATACAACATGGAACCGGCGGTGAGATCGTTTCTGTTCCTACCGGATCATTCCGGATCGATGATCTCCCGGCGGATCAGCCTTGTGCCGCAGCATGTGTGGTACCCGCTTTTCTGCCGGATTTGAAAAAACGTGGTGCCGTGATCGTCAACCCCGTGTCTGCCGGTTCTTTTATTGATTTTTCCCCCGTGGATTCTTCCACACTGGGCAGCGATCGTATTGCAAATGCTGCCGCAATGGTGGCTCTGGGAATCTCTCTCCCTGCGGTTTGTATCGATGCCGGAACGGCAATCACTTTTGAGGTGTTGGATGTCGATATGCGTTTTCTTGGTGGGGCAATCCTCCCCGGACGCCGGCTTTTACGGCAATCCCTGCACACTGGCACGGCTCAATTGCCGGATATCCCTCTTGCCGGTGATTTGCCGGGATTCCCCGCGGTATGCACAGTGGATGCCATTCGCTGGGGTACCGATGGATTGGTGATCGAAGGGGTGAAAGGATTGCTGCAGCGGTTGAAGGATTCATTCCATGGAAATCTGACATGTATCATAACGGGCGGAGATGCCCCGTTTTTTAAAACTTATCTGCCGGAACTTGAACTTGCTCCTCCCGATTTTACATTGCGCGGTGTGGATTTTGTTTTTCGGAAAATCAGAAATGGAGTCGATTTATGAGAATTAAAATTTGCGGAATCCGCAATGAACAGGATATGAATGTAGCAGTCAATGCCGGCGCGGATGCGGTTGGCTTTCTTGTCGGACAGCTTCATGCTTCCAGAGATTTTATTTTACCCGGAACCGCTGCCCGCCTCGTTCGTATGCTCCCCCCCTTCGTTACGCCGGTTCTGGTAACTCATTTTACGGATCCCGCAGAAGTCTTTGATCTTGTGATACGGACCGGGATCACGACGGTGCAGCTCCATGGCGGTTCTGCTCCGGAGGAAGTTGCCGCTCTCCGGGATATGCTCCCGCCCGCCGGGAAAATTATCCTTGCTGTTCATTTACAGAACGAGGAGGATTTTGTTGCCACAAAAGATTATTACCGCATGGTCGATGCTTTCCTCATCGACAGCATTGATGTGGATGCCGGAAAAGTCGGCGGTACCGGTTGTACCAATGATTGGCAGCTGGCACGTAAATTTGTGGAAATGACTCCTTATCCCGTATTTCTTGCCGGGGGGCTGTACGCAGAAAATGTGGCGGATGCTATTCGTACTGTCCGTCCTTTTGCCGTCGATGCCAATTCCCGTTTGAAAGATGAAAACGGGAATGAAGATCCGGAAAAATGTACCGCTTTTGTACAAGCGGCACAAGGTGCCCTTTGAATTGTTGCACTTTTGCGTAAAAAGTCGCAAAAACGTAACATTGGACTTGAAAAGACGGAAATTTGCTGTATATTGATACACTGTATATCAGAGAATATTTGTCATTTACCGGACGGAAACAAAAGGATTTTTTATCATGGCTGCCAGGATTAAAGTATTGAATACGCCTTCCATGCGTAGAATGCCTTCTTATTTGCATAAGCTCATGCTCATGCATGCGGCAGGCGAAAAACACGCTTCCGCTACAAAATTGGCGGAATATATGGATTTGGATACCATTATCGTCAGAAAAGATTTTGAACTTACTGGTATTCAGGGCAGACCCGGTGTCGGATATAAAACGGATGAACTGATTGACGGAATCCGCCGTTATCTTGGATGGAATATTACGTGCGAAGCATGTCTTGTCGGGGCTGGTTCCCTCGGCAGTGCATTGCTCGGTCATGAAGAATTTATGGAATATGGTTTGAAAATAACCAATGTGTTCGATTCCGATCCCGCAAAAGTCGGTTCCATGATTCATGGACATCTTGTGGAAGATGTGCGGAAAATGACACAGGTCCTGAAGCCTGCCCCCCCGCCGCTGGCAATTCTTTGTGTTTCTCCGCATTGTGCGCAGATGGTCGCGGATGAATTGATTGAATGTGGCGTCAAAGCATTTTGGAATTTTGCCAACGTGTGTTTGCAGGTTCCCCCGGATATCATTGTGCAGCGCGAAGTGATCGCCGGCGGTTTCGCTCTCCTTTCCGTAAAATTGACGCAGAGTGGAATTAAGTAATTGTTTGTTCGATAAGGAGCGTCTCATCGTGAATGATTCCTTCCTTTCTTTGAAGCTTTCCGAGGCTTCCGGTTTGTATGAGGATGCCTTGCAGGAATATTGGGATACCGTTTCCCCCGGTGCCGTTTTTGAACTCAGTAACGGCAGAAAATGTACCATCCTTGCTCCCGGTATCCGTAATCACGGTAAAGGTCCTGATTTTACGGATGCTGTGATAAAGATCGGTGATTCCGAACGCCGCGGTGATGTGGAATTGCATCGGAAGACCAGCGATTGGCATGCGCATGGTCACAGCAAAGATCCTGCATACGGAAATGTGATCCTCCATGCCGTAGATCTGGATGATACTATGCCGGGAAATGTTGCTTTCCTGCCCGATGTCCCTGTCCTTTGTCTGCCTGATCCGGCACAACATACTCCCAAGGGAAAACGTGCCTATTGCGCCAGATGGTTTGCTTCTCTTTCGGATCAGGAAATTCAACATTTTTTTGCAGATGCCGGTATACAGCGGCTCCGGGAAAAAGCGGATGCCATTCTTGTTGATATGATCCGTCATGGCGCAGATGCCGCTTTCCGTACAAAATTTATGGATTTAACCGGTGTTCCCGATGCACGTGAGGCATTCCGCGAACTGGAAAACCGTATACAACGTTACGACGAAGAAACGTTTTCTCAATTCCCCGAAGCCATTCTTTGGGGCGAATCCGGTCTGCTGCCCGATCCCGCATCGTCAGAATTGGATCTTGATGCTTTGGAAATCGTAAGATCGTTATGGAATGATTTCTGGATGATCAGACCCGATTACATCCCGGAAAAAATTGCGTTCCCTGTATCGTCAAGACCTCAGAACTCACCGGAACGCAGACTTGCTTTGATTTCAGGATTCTTCAATATGCATTATCCCGATGTCATGGATAAAATTGTCGATGCTTTCCTGCAGGGAATCAATATGCCCGGAGATGAGTGGGCAGACCCGATTTATGAAATGTTTCAGCTGGAAGATGCTTTCTGGTGCAGACATTCCTCTTTCCGTTCCGAACCTTGGCAGAAAAATTGTGCCTTGATCGGGAAATCCCGCAGCCGTCTGCTTTTGACAGATTTGATTATGCCTGCATTGCATGCTTATTTCCGCCTTACAAAAAATAAGAAATATGTGCCGACGGTTGAAAAATTTTATTGTAAGATTCCTGCGAATGCTACAAACCGCATATTGAAAATTATGACAACGTATTGTTGCGGGGGCAGGGAGGATGTTGCTGTATCGGCTGCGGAACAACAGGGATTGATTCATATTTATCAGTCTTTCTGTTCACCATTGGCTTTTCAATGCCGTAAATGCCCGTTGAGACATTCTCTGGAGATCATATCATGAGCAATAATAAACTGAAATTTGGTGTCAGTGCCTGCCTTTTGGGGTTCAAATACCGTTACGATGGCACGGCGGATAAATGGCAGGAGCTGATCGATAAACTGAAAGATGTTGCAGATTTCGTCCCTGTATGCCCGGAAGTGGAGTCCGGATTGCCTGTCCCACGCCCGAAAATGCACATCCGCCCCTCCAGCAAGGGAACAAGACTTGTCGTCGCAGATACCGGGGAAGATTTGACTGATATGATGATGCAATGGGCGGAAGTCAAACTGGAACAATTGGAATTGCGTCAGCTCGATGGTTTTATTTTTCACTCAAAATCACCATGCTGCGGTTTCTGTACCACAAAATTGCGTACGCCGCAGGGCAGAATTCTTTCCGATAAAGCAAGCGGACTGTTTGCCGCTGCATTTCATCGGAAATTTCCGCAAATTCCTATCGGTGATGAACGCGATTTGGATGCATTTTTGAAAAAAATCAAGATTATGACGGAGGAGGAAGAATAAAAAATGTCTTGTCAGACGGATTTTTATGAGCAGAAAATCCCCGTTTTTCAAGAAAAATACGATTTTTTTTCAATTTTTCTTGATTTTTCATTTGACAAACGAAAAAAAAGAGGTATAGTATAGTCTCACCAAGATACAGTTTCTTTGTATCGCGGAAATCATGCCTATGTAGCTCAGCTGGTAGAGCACTTCCTTGGTAAGGAAGAGGTCTCCGGTTCAAATCCGGACATAGGCTCCATTTTCTGTAAAAAAAATAAGAACTTTCAACTAATAAAATAACAACCAAGTATTCAGCCCGTAAGGGTAAAATCAGAAGAGGAGAATACGAAAATGGCAAAAGAAACGTTCGAAAGAACAAAACCGCACGTAAACGTCGGTACAATCGGTCACGTTGACCATGGTAAAACCACCCTTACTGCTGCTATCACTCATGTGCAGAGCTTGAAGGGTCTCGCAGACTACATCCCCTACGACCAGGTTGCTAAAGCTTCCGAATCTCAGGGACGTCGTGATTCCACAAAGATCTTGACAATCGCTACTTCCCACATGGAATATCAGAGCGACAATCGTCACTACGCTCACGTTGACTGCCCTGGCCACGCTGACTATGTTAAAAACATGATCACAGGTGCTGCTCAGATGGACGGCGCTATCCTCCTCGTCAGTGCTGCTGACGGTGTGATGCCCCAGACCAAAGAACACGTTCTGCTCGCAAAACAGGTCGGTGTTCCCAAAATCGTCGTCTTCCTGAACAAAGTTGACCTCGCTGACCCGGAATTGCTCGAACTCATCGAAATGGAAATCCGCGAACTGTTGGATAAATACGGTTTCGATGGCGAAAATACTCCGATCGTCAAAGGTGCTGCATATCCTGCTCTCCAGGCAACTGATCCGACCGCTCCCGAATGTAACTGCATTCAGGAACTCATGGATGCTATCGACAGCTGGATCCCGGAACCTGTCCGCGATACTGATAAAGACTTCCTCATGCCGATCGAAGACGTGTTCTCCATCGAAGGTCGTGGTACCGTCGTTACAGGTCGTGTCGAACGCGGTGTTGTCAAAGTTGGCGATAACATGGAAATCATCGGTCTGAGAGAAACTCAGAAAACCACCATCACTGGTGTTGAAATGTTCCACAAATCCCTCGATCAGGGTCAGGCTGGTGACAACGTCGGTTGCTTGCTCCGTGGTACAAAGAAAGAAGATGTGGAACGCGGTCAGGTTCTCGCAAAACCGGGCAGCATCACTCCTCACACCAAATTCACAGCCAGCGTCTACGTTCTGACCAAAGAAGAAGGTGGTCGTCATACTCCGTTCCTCAGCAACTATCGTCCCCAGTTCTACTTCCGTACAACTGACGTGACCGGTATCATTACTCTGCCCGAAGGCACAGAAATGGTTATGCCTGGTTTTAACGGTACGATCAAAGTCGAGCTCATCGCTCCGATCGCTATGGAAGCAAAACAGCGCTTCGCTATCCGCGAAGGCGGTCGTACAGTTGCTTCCGGTACTGTTGACGAAATTATCGAGTAACATCAACAACGGTTGGAAAACAGTGAACATTTCTTCACTGTTTTCTTATCCGGCGGATGATTTGAGATTGTTCGCCGGATAAGGTCTGACCGGAGGTTTGAAAATGCGTGAATTGATTATTTTGGAATGTACAGAATGCAAACGCCGGAATTATACCAGCACAAAAGAAAAACGGAATATGTCCGGCCGTTTCGAGATCAAAAAATTCTGTAAATTTGATCGTAAACGCACGGTTCACAAAGAAACCAAGTAAGTGCGTTGTAAAAGTTTGATGATTTGTCCGGTTTGGGTCGTCAATAACTTTTCTTTCAGACCGGAATGCAGGAGTGTAGCACAGTTGGTAGTGCAGCGGTCTCCAAAACCGCAGGTCGGGAGTTCGAACCTCTCCGCTCCTGCCAATTTCATATGATAACAACGACTTTTTCAGTCGATAAAAATAAACTGGAATAACGGGAATTGACCATGAGTATTTTTGCTAAAATCCGAATCTTCCTGGAAGAAACTATGGAAGAAATGCACAAGTGTACTTGGCCGGCAAGAGATCAACTGTTGGAATCCACTTTGCTCGTACTCATTGCTATGGTTGTTGTTTCCGCTTTCGTTGCAGGAATTGATCAGATCCTTTCCAGATTGATCAAGTTCCTTATTTCTTTCTAATTTCTTATAGAGATCAATTTCTTAATTTCCGGGAGCTTGGTTCGTACAATGATTGATGCAGACAGCAGCAAAGGAAAATGGTATGTTATTCATGCCATGTCAGGCAGAGAAAATACCGTCAGAGAAAAAATTGAAAGTCAGATCCAGAAGGCTGATGCTGTTCTCCCCGTTTATCAGGTTCTGATCCCAAAAGAAAAATTCGTCGAAGTACGTAACGGTGTGAAAAAAGACAGAGATCGTCAGATTTTCCCCGGTTATGTCTATATCCGTATGGATTTGGTTCGCCCCGATGGTACTCTTGATTCCGAAGTTTGGAATTTCGTGAATGGTATCGACGGCGTTATGTCCATCCTCGGCGCAGAACATGGACGTCTCCCCATTGCTCTCAGCAGTGAAGAAGTGGAAAACTTGCTCCGTCAGACGGAAAAAGTTTCCGAAAAAGGTCCCGTTCTTGCAAAAGTTCCCCCGTATATTTCCATTGGCGCAACGGTTCGTATTATTGACGGTGCATTTGCGAATTTCGAGGGCGTGATCGAAGAAATCGATCCGGAAAAAGGAAGATTGAAACTTATGGTTTCCATCTTCGGTCGTTCTACACCAGTTGAATTGGAGTTTTGGCAGGTTGGTCCGGATGAGGAATAAATCCTCACTGGCTGATAACTCATATTATTAATAATTATTTCGCTGCGCGGGAGAAAACCTGCCATTTCCTACCACGGAGCGAATAGGAGAATGAACTATGGCGAAAAAGGTAACAGCCGTAATTCGCTTGCAGATTCCTGCAGGTGCCGCTAACCCGGCACCCCCTGTTGGTCCCGCCCTTGGTCAGGCCGGTGTCAACATCATGGCTTTCTGTAAGGAATTCAATGCCGCCACACAGGCCCAGGCCGGAATGGTTGTTCCGGTTGTTATCACTGTCTACCAGGATCGTTCTTTCACCTTCATCACGAAGTCGCCGCCGGCGGCTAACCTGATCAAGAAAGCATTGAATCTTAACAGCGGTTCCAAAGCTGCCGGCCGCGAAGTCGCTGGTAAGATCACACGCTCTCAGATCATGGAAATCGTGAAAGTGAAAAAGAACGATATGAACGCCCGTAGCGACGAAGCCGCGATGAGAATCATCGAAGGTACCGCTCGCAGTATGGGAGTAGAGGTGATAGATGGCTAAGAAAAGCAAACTTTACAAAGCACAGGCTGCGTTGGTTGACCGTTCAGCGCGTTACAGCCTCGCGGACGCAATCAAATTGCTCCAGTCTTTGCCCAAAGTCAAATTCGATCAGACGGTCGAATTGTCTTTCAAATTGGGCGTTGACCCCAAGCAGACTGATCAGACTGTCCGTGGTGCCGTTCCCCTTCCGCGCGGAACTGGCAAAAGTGTCACTGTCACAGTCATTTCCGATGATGAAGCTCTCCGTCAGCAGGCGATTGATGCCGGCGCAGACTTTGTCGGTTATGATGACCTCATTGAGAAGATCAAAGGTGGATGGGTTGACTTCGATGTCCTCATCGCAACTCCTTCTGCAATGACAAAAGTACGTCCTCTCGGTCGCCAGCTCGGTCCCAAAGGATTGATGCCGAACCCCAAAACAGGTACTGTTACTGACAAAGTCGGTAACGCTGTTGCAGAAGCCAAAGCCGGTCGTGTTGAATTCCGTGCCGACAAAGGTGCTTGCGTACAGGTTCCCATCGGTAAACTTTCTTTCGAAGCCGACGCATTGTGCGAAAACGCTATGGCAGTTGTGAAAGCAATTGTCAAAGCTAAACCTGCATCCGCTAAAGGTGTTTATGTGCAGACCTTCACGTTGTCCGCAACGATGACTCCCGGTATCCGCCTTGACACCCGCGAAGTGACGAAGGAGATGTTATGAGACCGGAACGTATTCAGATCGGTAACGACATCGTTACCATGCTCAAATCCTCTGAGTATCTTTATTTCGTGACATACAAAGGTCTTGATGTCCAGTCTATGAATCAGTTCCGTGCCAAACTTGCAGAAGCCGGCGCTGAATGTCATGTCCTCAAAAACAATGTTGTGAAAAAAGTTGCAGCATTGAATGGTATGGATATCATTGCTAATCTCCCGCTCAAAGGTGATACTGCTGTTGTCACCGGTCAGGGTGATGTGGGTGCTGTCGCGAAAATCATCGACGACTTCACTAACGACACGAAAGGTGTCATCTCCGCAAAATGCGGTTACTATGATGGCGCTGCTCTCTCTGCTGCAGATGTTAAGGCTATCGCCGGTCTGCCCAGCAAAGATGCACTTCGTGCTCAGCTGCTTGGTCTTCTCGTTGCCGTACCGACATCTCTCGTACGCGTCCTGAATGCCAAAGCATCCAGCATTGTCAATGTGATCAATGCTTATAAGAACAAACTTGAAAAAGCTAACTGAACTAAATCAAAAAAATAACACGGAGGTCAATCATGACTGAACAGGCTAATGTAGAAGTTTCCGCAGAAATGGAACAGTTCATCTCCTACGTTGAGAAACTTTCCGTTCTCGATCTTTCTAAACTCGTGAAAGCTCTTGAAGACAGACTCGGAGTCAGCGCAGCTGCTCCCGTCGCTGTCGCAGCTGCTCCTGCTGCTGCAGCTGCTGCTCCCGCAGCAGAAGAAAAAACTGAATTCGACGTCATCCTCGCTGATGCCGGCGCAAACAAAATCGCAGCGATCAAAGCTGTTCGCGAAGCTACAGGTCTCGGCCTGATGGAAGCAAAACAGTTGGTCGAAGGTGCTCCGAAGGCCATCAAAGAAGGTGTGTCCAAGGAAGACGCCAACGCTCTCAAAGAAAAATTGGAAGCTGCTGGAGCAAAAGTCGAAGTCAAGTAATGACTGGACTTACTCTGCTGCATTCCGATTTCCGGAGCAGAATAACAACCTGTATCCCGCTTTTTGCGGGGTACGGGTTGTTTTCCGGATTAACGCGGTATATAAGAGATTGTTTTCTTTTTATCGCGTGTTTCATTGTATCTGTACATAATCGGAATACAATATTTTTATCGTTTTTTTACGGTGATGCGGCCCCTTTGCCGGTATCACTGTTTCCCGCCGGTTCTTTTTATGTCGGAGAATCGGTTTTGAACTAAAATCCGTGGTCCAAGCCGTCCGCGGATTGCGTTTGCTGAAAATTTGATATGTTAATACGCAAACGTACCTTTCGTGACAGCTCTCGCCAACTTTAATGACAGGGTGGAAAATAATGCCTGAACGTGTAAATTTCGGAAAATTGGAAGAAGTGCTGGAGATACCGGACCTGATTGGGATTCAATTGGAATCCTACCGGTCATTCCTGCAGTTGGATGTCCCCCCCGAACAAAGAAAAAACCAGGGCTTGCAGGAAGTCTTCAATGAAGTATTTCCCATTGACCCGTTTGATAAACAAGTGTTGCTCGAATTTGTTTCTTACAATATCGGCACACCAAAAAAAGGAATTGTTGATTGTATTAAGGACGGTGATTCTTACAGTGCACCTCTGTACGTTGATTTCCGTTTGAAAGTCAGGGATACTGTAGTCACCGAATCTGTCTATATGGGCGATATCCCCATGATGACTGAACGTGGTTCGTTCGTTGTCAACGGGGCCGAACGTGTTATTATCAGTCAGCTTCACCGTTCTCCCGGTATTTGCTATGAAAAAACACGTCATTCTTCCGGTAAGATGCTTTATTCTTTCCGTATTATTCCCGATCGCGGGAATTGGATGGAAGTCCAGATTGACGCCAATAATTTGATCTACATTTATCTTGACCGTCGTCGCAAGAGCCGTAAGTTCCTTATTACGACTTTCCTGCGCGCTATCGGTTACGATACAAACCGTGATATTGTTTCTGCTGCTTATACTGTGGAAAAAATGACTCCCAAGCAGTTGCTTGACAGTAAAACGGATATTGAAAACTATTATGCTTTTGACACTATTTATGATGATGAAGGCAACAAACTTGTTGAACCCTTCGTTCCCATGAACAGTGATTCTGCCAAAATCCTGGCTGCTGCTAAAGTCAAGTCCGTGGAATTGGCATATATTCCCGATGGCAATAATTTCCTGCTTACATGCTTGAAGAAAGATCCTGCGAAGAATCCGGATGAAGCATTGAAGGAAATTTACCAGAAAATGCGCCCGGGCGATCCTGTAAATCTCCAGAATGCCCGGATCCTTGTCAAACGTCTTTTCTTTGAAAACAAACGTTATGACCTCGGTGCTGTCGGCCGTTTCAAACTCAATGAAAGATTGCAGCTCAATGTTCCGGAATCGGAACGCTGTCTGACAAAAGAAGACTTGATGGAAGCTACAAAGCTTCTCATGCATCTTTCCAATACTTCCGGTCCCACAGATGATATCGACCACCTCGGCGCACGTCGTGTCCGTACTGTCGGTGAACTGTTGCAGAACCATTGCCGCGTCGGTTTGGTCCGCACAGAACGTCTTGTGAAAGAACGGATTTCTCTTATGAATTCTCCGGATGTCACTATGACTCCCAATAAACTGATCAATACGAAAGCATTTTTCGGTGTGATTCGTGACTTCTTTGCACGTAATCAGCTTTCTCAGTTTATGGACCAGACCAACCCGTTGTCTGAAATGACGAACAAACGTCGTCTTTCTGCATTGGGTCCCGGCGGTTTGAGTCGTGATCGTGCCGGCTTTGAAGTTCGTGACGTTCATCCCAGCCATTACGGTCGTATCTGCCCGATTGAAACTCCTGAAGGTCCGAACATCGGTTTGATTTCTTCTCTCTCTCTCTTCTCCCGCTGCAACAATTTCGGTTTCCTGGAAACCCCGTACAGACGTGTGGAAGATGGTGTGGTTACAGATAAGATTGATTATCTGATGGCTGATAAAGAAGAAAACTTCGTGATTGCTCAGGCGAACGCTCCGTTGGATGAAAATCATCGTTTTGTCAATCCGACAGTTATGACCCGTACACATGGAGACTCTGCGGAACGGCCGAAAGGTGATGTTTCCTATATGGACGTTTCTCCGAAACAGTTGGTCAGTGCTGCTGCCGGTTTGATCCCCTTCCTTGAACACGACGACGCGAACCGTGCTTTGATGGGATCCAACATGCAGCGTCAGGGTGTACCTCTGTTGACAACCGATTCTCCGCGCGTCGGTACCGGTTTGGAACGTAAAGTTGCAGTTGACTCCCGTGCAGTTGTTTCTGCCCGTCGTGATGGTATTGTTGCTGCCGTATCTTCTGATCGTATTGTGATCACAACGGATGGTAAAAATATCGGCGAAACGGTTGACTTTACACCGGATGTATATGAATTGGTGAAATTCCTCCGCAGTAATGCAGGTACCTGTATCAATCAGCGTCCGATTGTCCGCAGCGGTGATGTTGTGAAAAAAGGACAGGCGATTGCTGACGGTGCAGCCACACAGGGTGGTGAACTTGCGTTGGGTAAAAACGTACTTGTTGCTTACATGCCCTGGTGCGGTTACAACTTCGAAGACGCTATCGTACTCAGTGAACGTCTTGTAAAAGAAGACGTATTCACCAGTATTCACATTGATGAATTTGAATGTATCAGCCGTGACACGAAACTCGGTCCGGAAGAAATCACAAGCGACATTCCGAACGTAGCGGAAGATTCTCTGCGTAACCTCGGAGTTGACGGTGTGATCCGCCGTGGTGCTGAAGTCAAACCGGGTGACATTCTTGTTGGTAAGATCACTCCGAAATCTGAAACAGAGCTTGCTCCGGAAGAACGTTTGCTCCGTGCTATCTTCGGCGAAAAAGCGGCTGACGTGAAAGATTCCAGTTTGGTTGTTCCCAGTGGTAAAGGCGGTATCGTTATGGATATCCGCATTGAATATCAGAAAGATCCGAACCGTCCGTCTGTGACCAAAGCGGATCAGAAACGCAAACAGAAACTTGCCAAGGAACAGTACAAGACTCAGAATGCCGCATTGATCGAAGAATTGACGGAAGAGCTTTCCAAAATCATGCTCGGTGAAAAATTGCCTTATCCGATTTATGATAACAGCAATGGTGCCGGAAATGAAGTTGTTCTGATTTCTTCCAACCGCAAAGTGACACGTCCTGCGATCATCAAGTTGGCAACAGCTCATGCCAATTACCAGATGGAACATTGTTCCAAAGCGGATGAAATTGCAGCGATCATGGCATCTTTTGCTCCCCGCTTCCACAATTTGGAACAGACCCGTCTGGAATCTGTTTCCCAGTTGGAACAGGGTGCATCGGAAGAAGGCAGTGTGATCAAGAAAGTCAAAGTTTACGTTGCATCCAAACGTAAGATTCAGGTTGGTGACAAAATGGCCGGTCGTCACGGTAACAAAGGGGTTGTTTCCCGTATTGTTCCGATCGAAGATATGCCGTTTATGAAAGACGGCCGTCCGGTTGATATTGTACTGAACCCCCTCGGTGTGCCGTCCCGTATGAATATCGGTCAGGTTTTGGAAACACACCTGGGCTGGGCAGCCTCCATGCTTGGTATGAAAGTTGCGACACCTGTCTTTGACGGTATTCACGAAAATGAAATCATCGATTTGATGCGCAAAGGCAATGAAAAGATTTGCCAGGAAACCGGCGAAAACTTCAAATGGGGCTTCAAAGAAGTCAATGGTGAAGATGTGTTCGACGGTAAGACTGATCTTTTCGATGGTCGTACCGGAAATAAATTTGACCAGCGTGTTACCGTTGGTACTGTATATATGATCAAACTTGACCACTTGGTTGCCAATAAGATCCATGCACGTTCCGTTGGTCCGTATTCACTGGTTACCCAGCAGCCGTTGGGCGGTAAAGCCCAGCACGGGGGTCAGCGTTTCGGGGAAATGGAAGTGTGGGCATTGGAAGCATATGGTGCCGCATACACATTGCAGGAAATGCTTACGGTCAAGAGTGACGATACGGTTGGACGCGGTAATATTTACAGTGCCATTGTCCGTGGTCAGCAGGTTTTGGAACCGGGTCGTCCGGAATCCTATAACGTTCTGCTGAAGGAAATGCAGAGTTTGGCTCTGGATGTCCGTACTGTGAAACGCAACGAACAGTCGAAGTAATCAACGCGCGGAGGAATCCAAGTGATAGACAATAGTTATTCTAAAGACGGGCAGCAGGCATATCAGCCGCTGAGTGCTTTCGAGTCCGTGACAATCAAAGTGGCATCTCCGGAAGTGATCCGTTCCTGGAGTCATGGGGAAGTCAAGAATCCGGAAACGATCAATTACCGCAGTTTGAAGCCGGAAAAAGGCGGTCTTTTCTGTGAAAAGATTTTCGGTCCGCAGAGAGACTGGGAATGTAATTGCGGAAAATACAAACGGGTGAAAAACCGTGGGATTGTTTGCGATCGTTGCGGAGTGGAAGTTACACTTTCCAAAGTCCGTCGTGAACGTATGGGCCATATTGAATTGGCTGTTCCGGTTTCTCATATCTGGTTTTTCAAATGTATGCCCAGCCGTATCGGTTTGATGCTGGATATGTCTGCACGTACTCTTGAATCCATTATTTATTATGAAAAATGGGTCGTTCTTGACCCCGATAATACCCCGTTGAAGGTTGGGGAAGCTCTGGATGAAGTTGCATATCAGCGCGCAAGAGATGACTTCCGTGACTCTATGTTCAAAGCGGACATGGGGGCACCTGCCATCCGTACTCTTCTGGAACGTATCAATCTGGATGAAGAACGTGTCAAACTCGAAAAAGAGCTTGAAACGGCGAAAAACAAAGCGATCCGTAAAAAACTTTCCAAACGTCTGCGTTTGGTGGAAGGTTTTATCAAGAGCAATTCCCGTCCTGAATGGATGATTCTGGAAGTCTTGCCGGTTATTCCGCCGGACCTCCGTCCGTTGGTCGCTTTGGAAGGCGGCAGATTTGCCACATCCGACTTGAACGATTTGTATCGTCGTGTGATCAACCGCAACAACCGTTTGAAAAACCTGTTGCAGCTCCGCACACCGGAAGTGATTATCCGTAACGAAAAACGTATGCTGCAGGAAGCTGTTGACGCATTGTTGGATAACGGTCGTCATGGCCGTGCGGTTACCGGTGCCGGTAACCGTCCGCTGAAATCTGTCAGTGATATGCTGAAAGGGAAACAGGGTCGTTTCCGTCAGAACTTGCTGGGTAAACGTGTTGACTATTCCGGCCGTTCTGTGATCGTTGTCGGACCTGAACTTAAACTGATGCAGTGCGGTCTTCCCAAGAAGATGGCATTGATTCTCTTTGAACCGTTCATCATCCGTTACCTGAAAGGCAATGATCGTGCTTATACTGTACGCAGTGCCAAGAAGATGATTGAACGCGGTGTTCCTGTTGTCTGGGATATTCTTGAAGAAGTGACAAAAGGACATCCTGTGATGCTGAACCGTGCGCCTACATTGCACCGTTTATCCATCCAGGCATTCGATCCGATTCTGATCGAAGGTTCTGCGATCCGTTTGCATCCTCTGGTTTGTACCGGATACAATGCGGACTTCGACGGTGACCAGATGGCTGTACACGTGCCGCTTTCTGTTCCGGCACAGATGGAATGTAAATTGTTGATGCTGTCTACAAACAACATCTTCTCTCCTGCCAACGGTAAGCCGATTGCGACACCGACTCAGGACATTACGCTTGGTGTATATTACCTGACCATTCCGCCGAACAATCCGGAAAATGCCCGTTTGTACCGTGATGTACATGAAGTATTGTTTGCGATGGATACCGGTCACATTCACATTCATGATGCGATCAAGATTCCGAACCCGGACTATGGAGTTGAAACACCCCGCGGTGATAAAGATTCCAAATTCATCATTACGACACCGGGCCGTTGTATCTTCAACGGAATCTGGGATAAGAGTCTCGGTTTCTGCAATAAACTGGTTAAGAAGAAAGAAATCGGTAAACTTGTTGCAGAAGCATATGAATATATCGGTCATGAAAAGACCGTTCAGCTGCTTGATGCATTGAAGAATCTCGGTTATGAATACGCTACCGTTGCCGGTTTCTCCATCTCCATTGCAGATATGTCTGTGCCGAAAACCAAAACAGACCTTATTGTCCGTGCCCGTGCTGAAATTGACAAAATTTCCAATCAGTATGCACGCGGTTTGCTGACCGATGGGGAACGTTATAATAAAGTGATTGACGTCTGGACACAGACATCCAACCGTGTTGCGGAAGATTTGTTTGCGGAATCGGAAGCTGCCAGTAAGAAACAGATCAACTCTCTGTACTCCATGCTTGACTCTGGAGCCCGTGGTAGTAAAGACCAGATCCGTCAGCTTGCCGGTATGCGTGGTTTGATGGCAAAACCGTCCGGTGATATTATCGAACGTCCGATTCTCTCCAACTTCCGTGAAGGTCTGACCGTGCAGGAATACTTCATTTCCACACACGGTGCCCGTAAAGGTTTGGCTGACACGGCGTTGAAGACCGCTGACTCCGGTTACATGACCCGTAAACTTGTTGACGTCGCGCAGGATATTATCTGCCGTTGTGAAGATTGCGGTACGATGAAAGGTATCTGGGTCAGTGCAATTATCGAAGGTGATGAAGAATTGCTGCCTTTGAAAGATCGTCTGCTCGGTCGCTTCAGCGCACAGAATATCCGTGACCCTGCTTATGATGACGGCCGTTTGATCGTTGCTGCTGGTCAGGAATTCACTCCTGAAATTGCAGACCGTATCAAAGCATGTGGTATCAACCGTGTATTGATCCGTTCCGTTCTCACCTGCGATGTGGAACATGGTGTATGTATCAAATGTTATGGTAAGAACCTTGCAACAGACCGCAATGCGGAAGTCGGCGATGCTTTGGGTATTATTGCTGCTCAGTCCATCGGTGAACCTGGTACTCAGCTGACCATGCGTACGTTCCATATCGGTGGTACTGCATCTGCTGCGATCAAGACACCGTATGTGAATGCCCGTAATGCCGGTACGATCCGTTTGGAGAACATGCGTCTGGTAGAAGACGAAAACGGTCAGACTCTGGTTGTCAACAAGAACGGTTTTATCGTTGTATATGACAAAGAAAAAGCACAGTTGGCGGAAGCAAATGCCCGTGAACGTGCGAAACAGGAAGCTGCCATCATTGGTACCTATTACAATCAGGATTATGATTACTGGTCTGATGCGGTAAAAGAAGCTGAACTTGACCGTTACGTGGTGGAAGTCGGTGCTGTTCTGTTCAAGAAAGACGGCGAAAAAGTCAAAGTCAATGAAAAGATTGCTGAATGGGATCCCTATCAGTTGCCGATCATTGCGGAAGAAGACGGTTTTGTTGAATTGAGCGAATTGATCGAAGGTGTGACCTTGAACCGTACGAAACGTGGTTCTACGGAAGAAATCACGGTTATGGAACACCGCGATGACCTGCATCCGCAGATCGTGATCAAGAGTTTTGATACTGCACAAGTCATCAACAACTATCCGCTTCCTCCGGGAGCCTTCCTGATGACACAGAAAGATGCCAGAATCAAAACCGGTTCTGTGCTTGCCAAAGTGCCCCGTCAGCAGCAGAAGAACAAAGACATTACCGGGGGGTTGCCCCGTGTATCCGAATTGTTCGAAGCCCGTACTCCGAAAGAAGTGGCAGAAATTGCAAGTATCGACGGATATGTGGAATTGGGTAAACCGTCCAAAGGCCGTCGTACACTGATCGTCCGCGATCCGGATTCCGGAGCTTCTCATGAACATGTTATTCCTGCATCCAAACATTTGGTTGTCGGTAAAGGCGACTATGTGAAGAAGGGTCAGAAATTGACAGTTGGTTCTGTTGTTCCCCAGATGTTGTTGAGCATCTGCGGTCCTCAGGAATTGCAGCGTTATCTTGTGAATGAAGTTCAGACAGTGTATCGTGCACAGGGTGTGGAAATCAATGACAAACACATTGAAATCATTATCCGTCAGATGATGCAGAAGATCAACGTTCTGGAACAGGGTGACACGAAATTCCTGCCTGGAGAACAGATCGACCGTTATGAATTTGCGAAAGAAAACGAACGTGTCCGTGCGGAAGGCAAAAAGCCTGCGGAAGGTAAACCGGTATTGCTTGGTATTACCAAAGCCTCACTGGAAACAGAAAGCTTTATTTCTGCTGCTTCCTTCCAGGATACGACCCGTATTCTGACCGAAGCTGCGACATTGGGTAAAGAAGATATTCTGCGCGGCTTCAAAGAAAACGTCATTACCGGACATTTGATTCCTGCCGGTACCGGATCGGAACGGTTCCAGCACATTCAGGCAGTAAAACTGGGAGAAGAAATCCCGGTTGAAATCAAAGTTCAGCAGGATGAACCGTTGAAGACGGAATATATTCCGGAAGACGTCTCCAAGATCAACTTTGGGGATGAAGACGATGATGACTTTGTGGGAAATACAGCGGATGAAGATGATGATTTCCCGGAAGAAGAATATGGTGTGGATGAAAACGAACTTACGGATGAGTTTGCTGAAGCGGAAGATGATTTCCTTGACACATTCTCATCTGATGAGGACGAAGATTCCTATTGAAAAGTTGGACCTGCGCAATAACTGTTGCGTGTAAAGTTAGGCGATCCACTCCCCGGCGCGTGGCTGCGATCGGGGAGTTGGGGAAAGACAAATGGGCGTTTTTCTCAACTTTACCGGGATGGAAATTGTGTAGGATTCAGACTTTTTTCGAAAAAAAATAATAAAAAAATCAAATATGCGTTTGATTATTTGCGGTTTGACATGTATATTAATAGGATAACCGTTAATAACAAAAGCAATTTTTGCGAAACAGGTGTAGGAGATTATGCCGACAATCAACCAGTTAGTAAGAGCCGGTCGTACCCCGAAGAAGACCAAAACCAAAGCAAAAGCTTTGGCTCAGTGTCCGCAGCGCCGTGGTGTCTGCCTTCAGGTCACGACAAGAACACCGAAAAAGCCGAACTCTGCTATGCGTAAAATCGCCAGGGTCCGTCTTTCCAACGGAATTGAAGTTACTGCCTATATTGGTGGTGAAGGACACAACCTTCAGGAACACAGTGTTGTTCTGGTGAAGGGCGGTCGTGTACGTGACCTTCCTGGTGTCCGTTATCACATTGTGCGTGGTGCATTGGACAGTCTTGGTGTCGATGGACGCCGTCAGGGCCGTTCCAAATACGGCGCAAAACAAGCTAAAGGCGACGCAAAAGCCGCCGGCAAAAAGAAATAATGTGAGGCGCGAATCCAATGAGAAGACGTACAATTACCAAGAGAGAGCTTACTCCTGATGTGAAGTACAACAGCGAATTGGTCGCTCGTTTGATCAATACGCTCATGCGCATGGGTAAAAAATCTGTAGCTCAGAAAATCGTTTACAATGCTTTTGACAGCATCAAAGCGAAGAAAAAAGATATGGAACCGCTGGAAGTATTCATTCATGCGGTTGAAAATGTCAAACCGAAACTGGAAGTTAAGAGCCGTCGTGTTGGCGGTGCTACCTATCAGGTTCCTGTGGAAGTTTCCAATGAACGCCAGACAGCTTTGGCGATCCGTTGGATCACAACCTATTCTCAGGCAAAGAAAGGTAAATCCATGGTGGATGCCCTTGCTTCTGAATTGCTCGATGCATTTGACAATACCGGTGCTTCTGTAAAGAAAAAAGAAGATACCCAGAAAATGGCACAGGCCAACAAGGCTTTTGCACATTACAGATGGTAACCCTTTGACGGATCGAGTTAATTATGAGTACACAGAAAATTCTTAATCAGGATTACCAGGAAGCTCCGGGTCGTATTGCAGCTCTTGCAAAGACCCGTAACATTGGTATCATGGCTCACATTGACGCCGGTAAGACAACACTTTCCGAACGTATCCTTTTCTACACTGGCAAAAGCCATAAGATCGGGGAAGTTCACGAAGGTGCTGCAACCATGGACTGGATGAAACAGGAACAGGAACGCGGTATTACCATTACATCCGCAGCTACAACCTGTTTCTGGAAAGAACACCGTATCAACTTGATTGACACCCCAGGACACGTGGACTTCACTGCTGAAGTGGAACGTTCTTTGCGTGTTCTTGACGGTGCAGTCGGGGTGTTCTGTTCTGTCGGCGGTGTTCAGCCTCAGACTGAAACCGTATGGCGTCAGGCAAAAAAATATAAAGTGCCGACCATGGCATTTGTGAACAAGATGGACCGTACTGGTGCAAACTTCTACAAAGTTGTAGATGATATGCGCAAAAAACTCGGTGTTACTGTTGTTCCCATTTCTCTCCCCATGGGTGCGGAAGCTGATTTCAAAGGTAACGTACACATCATCGAAAAGAAAGCATATCTGTACGAAGGTGCTGAAGGTACTGAACTGAAAGAAATCGAAATTCCGGAAGAATACAAAGAAAAAGCAGAAGAAAACTACACATACCTGATCGAATGTCTTGCTGAAATCAACGATGAGATCATGGAAATGTACCTGGAAGGCAAATTCCCGGATAAAGCTCTTGTGAAGAGCGCACTCCGTGAAGGCGTACTTGCCGGTAAACTTGTTCCTGCATTCTGCGGTACAGCATTCAAAAACAAAGGTGTTCAGCTGCTTCTTGATGCTGTCTGCGATTACCTGCCGTCCCCGGTTGATATCTGGGAAACCAAAGGTATGGATCCGGAAACTGAACAGCCGATGACCCGTCATTGCGGTGACGATCAGCCGTTTGCTGCTCTGGTCTTCAAACTGATGACAGACCCGTATGTTGGTAAACTTGCATTTATCCGTATTTACTCCGGTATTGCGGAAAAAGGTGCATCCGTATTGAACCCGCGTACAGGCAGAAGAGAACGTCTCGGCCGTCTGCTTCAGATGCATGCTAACAACCGTGAAGAACGTGATTGTATCTATTGCGGTGATATTGCTGCAGTCGTCGGTTTGCGTAACTGCACAACCGGTGATACAATCTGTGCGGAAAGCCATCCGATCACATTGGAATCCATGTCCTTCCCGGATCCGGTTATCTCTATTGCGATCGAACCGAAGACATCTGCAGACCGTGACAAATTGTTCAATGCTCTTGCAGCCTTGTCTGAAGAAGACCCGACCTTTACGATCAACAGTAACGGTGAAACCGGTCAGACCATCATCTCCGGTATGGGTGAACTTCACCTGGAAATCATTATTTCCCGTCTGAAAGAAGAATTCAAAGTCGAAGCTGACTCCGGTAAACCGGAAGTTGCTTATCGTGAAGCTGTCCTGAAACCTGCCACAGCGGACTCCAAATTTGTCCGTCAGTCTGGTGGTCGCGGTCAGTACGGTCATTGCGTGCTGGAACTCAAACCGATGGAACGCGGTCATGGTGTTACAGTGGAAAGCAAGATCGTCGGTGGTGCGATTCCGAAAGAATACATCAAGCCGGTGGAACAGGGTATCCGCGAAGCTGCAGCGACTGGCGTACTTGCCGGTTATCCGCTGACCGACTTCCACGTTGACATTGTTGACGGATCTTTCCACCCTGTTGACTCTTCTGAAATGGCATTTAAGATTGCCGGTTCTATGGGATTGAAAGATGCTGCCCGCAAAGCTGGTCTGATTCTGTTGGAACCGATCATGAAATTGGAAGTTACATCTCCGGAAGAACACATGGGTGATGTAATTGGTGATATTACAAGCCGTCGCGGTAACATCATTCAGGTAGAAACTGTTGATGGAACCTGCCGTATTTCTGCGACAGCCCCGTTGTCCGGTTTGTTTGGATATGCAACAGATATCCGTTCACTTTCCAGAGGCCGTGCATCCTATACAATGGAACCGAGCCACTTTGATCCCCTGCCCAAAAATTTACAAGATAAAATCGTGGAGAAGACACAGAAATGAGTACGAAAACACCGTCTAAGGCGGCGCAGAAGATCCGCATCAAGCTTCAGGCATACGAACATCGTATCCTGGATCAGTCTGTTGTAGAAATTCTCAACACTGCCCGGAAAACCGGATCCCAGGTTGCAGGCCCGATTCCTCTGCCTACACGGATCGAACGATTCACGGTCAACCGCTCTCCTCACGTTGACAAAAAGTCAATGGAACAGTTTGAGATGCGGACCCACAAACGTCTGATGGACATCATCAATCCCACGGCGAAAACAGTGGATGAGCTGAAGAAATTGAGCCTTCCCGCCGGTGTTGACATTTCCATCAAGATCGGAAACTGAGGTCAGTTTCCGGAACTATTACGGCACCAAGGTTCTTTTTCCGATAAGAACAAGTGCCGGAAAGGAGTATTATGAAAGGATTAATCGGAAAGAAAATCGGTATGACTCAGGTCTATGATGAGGCAGGAGTTCTCATCCCTGTGACCGTTGTCAGCGCCGGACCCTGCAAAGTGATCGGGGTCAAAACGAAAGAACGGGACGGCTACGCAGCAGTCCAGGTCGGTTTTGGTGACAAGAAGAAAAACAATGTGACCAAAGCAATCCGTGGACAGGTTGAAAAAGCTGGTATCAGTGGATGGTATCCTGCCTGTATCCGTGAGTTCCGTATTGATGAAGGCGAAAGCTATGAAATTGGTGCAGACCTGACTGCAGAAATTTTTGCAGAAGGCGAATACCTGGATGTGACAGGTACGACAAAAGGACGCGGTTACTCCGGCGTTATGAGACGTCACCATTTCAAAGGCGGACGTGACGGACATGGTGGCGGCTGGCACAGAAAGCCGGGTTCCATCGGATGCCGTGAAATGCCTGGTAACATTATGAAAGGCAAAAAGATGCCTGGTCAGTTGGGCAGCGATGTCCGCACTGTTCAGAATCTGAAGGTCGTCAGAGTGTCTGCAGAGGACAACCTGATTTTCGTAAGCGGCGCAATTCCGGGTCCCAATGGCGGCACGGTTCTTGTGAAGAAGGCAAAAAAGAAATAAGTCTTCCGTAACGGAAAACCAACTTACAAACAGGTGAAAACATGTCCAAAACAATCGACATTCTCAATATGAAAGGAGATAAGATCGGGGATTTTGAAATTGCCGATCAGTATCTCGAATTTGAAAAAGGCACACAGGCTGTACACGATGCAGTTGTTGCATTCCTGAGTGAACTTCGTGCTGGCACAGCCAGCACAAAGACACGCGCTGAAGTCAGCGGCAGCGGCAAGAAACCGTTCAAACAGAAAGGTCTCGGTCGTGCCCGTGCTGGAGCAACCCGTAACCCGGTATGGCGTCATGGGGGCGTAGCCTTCGGACCGAAGCCGCGCAGTTTTGCTCTTGGCATCAACCAGAAAGTCAAACGTCTTGCATTGAAACGTGCGTTTTCTGAACGTACAAACGAAGCAGCGGTTGCAGTGGTGGATCCCTTCACATTTGAAACAAAGAAGACCAAAGATGCTGTTGCAGCATTGAAGGCAATGAAATGCGATGGAAAAGTATTGTGCATTGTAAAAGACTACGATGATAACATGCTTTGCTCCCTTGCTAACATTCCGACGGTCTGTCTGATGAAGGCATCCAGTGTGAATACGTACCAGATGCTCTGGGCGGACAAACTTCTCATTGGCAAAGATGCGCTGGACGATCTTTTCCAGCGGATTGGTTAATTTGGAGGAAAGAAAATGAGCGTAAAATCCCCTTATGATGTGATTACGAATCTTCTGATCACGGAAAAGAGTGCTCTTCTTGCTGAACAGCAGAAATACGCATTCAAGGTAAGCCCCCGTGCTTCCAAAGCCGAAATTGCCGCTGCAGTTGAAACGATCTACGGTGTCAAAGTCGTATCCGTCAATCTCATGAATTATCATGGCAAGCCGAAACGTGCGGGGCGTTCCCCGATCGTCGGTCGCCGTGCCAACTGGAAAAAAGCTGTTGTCACTCTCGCTGAGGGTGCAATTGAGCTTGCCTGAGGAGAATAAAACATGGCGATCAAAACATTCAAGCCTTTTACAAAGAGCCGCAGATTCATCACAGTTCTTGACTACTCTGCGGAACTGACCCCCGGTAAGAAGCCCGAAAAGTCTTTGACTTGCGGCAAAAAATCCACCGGTGGCCGTAATAACCTCGGTCGTATGACTACCCGTTTCCGCGGGGGCGGCAACAAACGTTCCTATCGTATGGTTGACTTCAAACGCAACAAATTCGATATGGATGCAAAAGTTGTAGCAATCGAATACGATCCCAACCGTTCTGCTTTCATCGCTCTCATTTCTTACACTGATGGCGAAAAAGCATACATTCTGGCTCCTGCCGGATTGACCGTTGGTCAGATCGTCCGCAGCGGTGCAACAGCTGATGTCAAAGTCGGTAATGCACTTCCGTTGCGCAATATTCCGCTCGGTTCCCAGATCCACAACGTGGAATTGGTTCCCGGACGCGGTGGCGTTCTTGTCCGTTCTGCCGGTCAGTACGCAATTCTCCGTTCCAAAGACGGTGAATATGCACAGTTGAAGATGCCCAGCGGCGAAGTCCGTATGATCCATCTGAACTGTCTTGCCACACTCGGCCAGGTTGGTAATCTTGACCACATGAATGTTTCTCTCGGTAAAGCCGGTAAGAAACGTTACAAAGGTTTCCGTCCGCACGTCCGCGGGGTTGTTCAGAACCCTGTCGACCATCCTATGGGCGGGGGCGAAGGCCGTTCTTCCGGCGGTGGACACCCTGTGTCTCCGTGGGGACAGCTTGCCAAGGGCAAACGTACCCGTCAGCCGAAGAAGACTACATCCAAGTTTATTGTGGAACGCAGGAGAAAGTAAACCATGGCACGTTCAATCAAAAAAGGTCCTTTTGTGGACTACTATCTGATCGAAAAGACCGAGAAAATGGAAAAAGCGGGCGGCGCGAAAAAGCCGATCAAAACCTGGTCCCGTCGTTCCATGATCATTCCGGAATTTGTTGGACACACATTCAATGTGCATAATGGCAAAGCCTTCGTTTCTGTGTTCGTCACAGAAAACATGGTTGGCCATCGTCTCGGCGAATTTGCTCCGACACGTACCTTCAAAGGTCACGGGGTTATTTCCGGTAAATCTGTCTAATAGACGATACCTATTATGGGAGTGGCAATTGTTGCTCCCATTTGAAAATCCATTGCAGTCTATGCTGCAGTGGATTTTTTTTTGAAAAAAAGTATTTTTTCTGTGGAATTTCCGGATTTATGGCGTATAGTATAGCACATTTAATTACCGGAGATACGTTTGTTTTATGAGTTGTTCGAGTAAGCGAAAACTGGTCTTTCTGACTGTCAACTGTTCTTATTCCCATTCTTCCCTGGCCCTGCCGCTTCTGCACAGTGCATGTGCTGACTTAACACATTGGGAATGGCTGCGCTATGATATGACAAATGGGGAAGATGTGATGACTGCTGTCCGGAACATCGATTCCTGCGGTTGTGATTTACTTGTATCTGATCTTTATTTGTTCAATCGAACTGTTGCCCTTGATGTTTTACAACGGTATCATAATTTGGATCCGCAGTGCCGTATTGCGGTGGGCGGTCCGGAGTGTCTTGGTGATGGTGCATTGTCAATATTAAAGGAATATCCGTGGCTTGACTGTGTGTTCCGTGGTGAGGGAGAAGAGATTTTCCGTTATTATCTGGAACATTTTGAGGATGCATCCCATATTCCGGGGTGTATTCTGCCAGCGACCGGCAATGCCGTTTACCGTGATTGGGCCATGTCTTCCTATCCAGTGGAAGATTCTTTTTTTGTATTTGATAAACCTTTTGTTCAGATGGAGACATCCCGGGGGTGTCCGATGGGATGTTTTTACTGTACCAGCGGCGGAACATATCCGCGTTACCGTACGCTGGATCAAATTCGCGCGGAATTGACGCTTCTGTCGTCGAAAGGGGTAAAGGAGCTGCGGATACTGGACCGGACATTTAATTTGCCGCAGGAGCGCGGCGCGGGGCTTTTACGGATGTTTCGGGAAGAGTTCCCTGCAATGCGTTTTCATCTTGAATTACATCCACAATTTTTGAATGACGAATTGCGTTCTGAATTGGAACAGGCAATACCCGGTCAGCTGCATATAGAAACGGGGATTCAGTGTTTGGAGCCGGAGGTTCAGCGTTTGACGGGACGCCGCAGTGAGTCGGAAAAAGTTCTGGATGGTTTGGGGTATCTCTGCCGTCAAACAGCCTTTGAGACCCATGCGGATTTGTTATCCGGGCTCCCCGGTCAAACATTGGAACACATAATCCGTGATACTGCGACATTGATCCGGCTGAATGTAGCGGAAATCCAGTTGGAAGTTTTGAAAGTTCTTCCTGGCACACCGTTGCGTGATATTGCGGTTCAACATGGGATTTGTTACAGCAGTACGACGCCGTATGATGTGATGAAAACAGCAACGATGACATTGGATGATATACAACAAGCGCGTGATCTTTCCCGCTTGCTTGATTTGACCTACAATCATAAAGAATTGCATGAAACGGTGTTAAATATGAGCCGGGAATGTAATGATTTTGTTTCTGGCTTCCTTGCATATTTTCACCAATCAGGGGGGAATTCCCAGACTATGTGGGATTTGAAGAAACGTTTTCTGTTTCTGTATGATTTTTGCCGTACACATCATCTGGAACGGAGTTTGCGTATCCTTGCCCGTCAGTGGTTGTTTGCGGGATATCCGCCGGAACAGGGACCGGATACGTATTCCGAAAAAGCGGATCACATACCTGCGGGAGCGAACCTGTATATGGGGCCCGGGGAATGTTTACGGGAACGGGAGACAAGGTATTGGCGTTTTCCGCTTGATGGGGAACAGTATTATTTAGCTTATAACCGCAAATATTCATTCAACCGTCCGGCATCCGTCTGGACAATTACAGAGGAGTAATTCATAATCATGTTTCGCAATTTGACTGAATTGTATAATGACCGTACCCATTTTATGGTAACTGCACACCGCGGTGCTTCCTATGAATTTCCGGAAAACACACTTTGTTCCATGGAAAAAGCGGTGGAAGCGGGCGCTGATATGATTGAATTTGATTTGCGCGGGACATCGGATGGCGTTCCGGTATTGCTGCATGATCATACGATTGACCGTACCAGTAACGGGACTGGCGAACCGGAAACGATGACTTTGTCCGAATTGAAGAAATTGAATTTTTCCTATTGGCTGCAGGATGTCCGCCGCACAGCACCGCTGTATGATAAAATGGAGATTCCGACCTTTGAAGAAATTCTTGTTGCCTTGCGTGATAAAGTGTGCATGAATATTCAAGTTTATGCGAAATCGGAAGGCGTTCTGAAAGAGATCTGCCGCCTTTACAAAAAGTATGACATGTATGACCGCGGATATTTTACGGTTTATCCGGAATTGATTCCGGCAGTACGTGCGATCGACCGTGACATTGAACTTTGCACTACCCGTGGCTGGCAGGATCGAACTGATCCTGAAAACTTGCGGAAATGTAAAGAAGAAGATGGCTGCCGGTTTGTACAGCCGATCAAGAATTTCTCCACGGCAGAATCCTTCCGCCTGATTCGTGAACTCGGCTTGCGCGGCAATGTGTTTTTCTGTGATGATCCGGACGAACTCAGCGGTTTGAAAGCATTGGGCGCGGAAGGTATTCTGACGAATAAAGCGCATTTGATGGTTCAAGCTGTATCCCGGCTGAATGAATTGACGGAGTGAATGCAGTATGTATGTACTTGGATTTACCGCGGGGTTGTTTTCCGCGATTTTAGCTTCCTGTTCCTATGTGGCATCGAAAGGTTTTATCAACCGTTATAAAAGCCCGTTGCGGTTGATGGCGTTGTCCCTGGTATTTATGATGATTCCGGCTGCTTTGACATTGCTTTGTCTCATGGGCAGATATGAATTGATCTTTACGCAACGGAATATACTGATGGTGCTTGGCGCGCAGGCGAGTTTTGTTTTGGGGCAGTTTGCGTTATTCCGTGCGCTGCATTATGTGGAGGCATCCCGTTATTCTTCCCTTCTTGGCTTGAAGATTCTGGTCTTATCGCTTATTTATGTTGGGATATTGAGAGAGCCATTGAGTTTGCAGCAATGGATTGCGGTGATATTATGTACGATTTCCGCCGTTGGGATAAATTACAGTGGTTTGCGGATTCCCTTGAAAGCGTTTGTGTTTCTTCTTATCACTCTTTCCGGTTATATTTGCAGTGATATATGCCATGTGGAATATATTAAAGGCAATATCGGCACAACACCATTGATCCAGGCATTTGCGTCAATCAGTTTTTCTTATATTTGCCTCGGTCTGATTACGCTGCCGACTCTGTTCTTTTTCAAGTGGACGTTCCGGGAATTCGGGGCGACAGCCTTTTACGGCGGTTCCTGGTTTCTTTCCATGCTGACCTTATTCTTCTGTTTTTATCAAATGGGTCTTGTTTACGGCAGTGTATTACAAGCGACCCGGGGACTGTTTTCTATTGTGCTGGGGGCACTTCTTGTGTATTATAAAGTTCCAGGGCATGAAGCGGCGGAAACGAGTCGGAAGGATTGGATACGCCGCATTGTGATGGCGATTCTGATGATTATTGCCGTTGGTTTATATGCCGGCGGAAAATGAACTTTTGAAATTACCTCTACAGAATACGTAATCAGGACGATGCTTGTTCGTGGAGTGTCTGCTGCAGTTCGCGAACCGCTTTTTCACTTTGGCGCAGGCTTGTAATATTTCTTGCAACGACGCCGACTGCAGCAGGTTTATGCTGTTGTCCGGTGACGGTATGCACGGGGAAAAAGAGGATGTCGTAAATTCTTGGGACATTTTCTTTTGCGGGGATGGTTGCTTCAAAATTAAAGACCTGTCCGGAGATCATGACATTTTCCGCCATCGAACGGAAGATATGAGCGTTTTCCGGAGTAAGGATATCTTCCAGTGTAACGGGGGTGATTCCTGTCTGTTCTGCGAAATTGCTTGCAATGATCCGTCCGTCCGAGGTGAGGAGGAATACCGGATCTTTAGAAAATTTACAAAAAGAGAGCCATGCACCGGCGGGAATGGGGTCGACTTTCGCGGCATCATTCCTTAACATGAAACGGCAAGCGCAGAGTTTGTTATTTCCGGCGATATGCGGGGGGACAGTAAGGAAAATGAAGACGCAGTATTTTTCTCTGCCGGGGAGGCAGGCATATCCGGTCATCAACTCTCTGGAGGATTGTTCAGAGAAGACTTTTTCGACACATTGTTCAATGGTTTCCGTTTCTGCGGATCTGGCGAGGGAGAAAATATTTTTTTCGTTCAACTTGCCGTGAGTTACAGCGAAAAGGTCTTCTGCGAAACGATTTGCTTCTACAACAGTACCCATTTCATCAAAGATGATTGTCGGAACACCGCTTGACAGGCAGAAATTATCATGATACAAGCGAATCATATTGTTTTTGTCCAGGATTGTCTTTCTGATTTGGAAGAATGCGATAAGCACAACAATTCCCAACCAGAGATAAAGAATTCTTGGTAACGCGGATCTGAAAAGGACAAAGAATTTTGATCTGTTTACCCCGAGGATCAGAATGGTATTATCCAGGAATTGCCAATCATCCAGTGTTGTAAAGATATATGTTTTATTTGCATATTCAGAAGATGAGACCGGCAATTGCACTTGTTTTTTATTGTGATCAATTAAGGTAAGGCAGTCGATTGTGACACCGGCAAAGGACATTCCGGTGAATTGCCCGGTGCGATCGGTCAGAACTTTTCCGTCGCTGGAAATGAGATAACAATCATCCTGCAGTTCCGGGAGATTTTTGAACCTGGGATAATTCAGTTTTATACACACTGCCCCTTTTTTGTTTTTGATTCTGGGAGCGACAAGGAACAGTCCTTTTGAGCCGGTCCGGTTGTTTTCGCGGTAAATGATACGTATTTTATTATTGGTTATATTTTCAGAAACAAGATCTTTTGTAAAATTTCTGCCGATCCATTCCGGGTTCATGGAGTGAGTGCAGACGCCGGCATTATCAAGCAGGAACGGGATTTCGGTAAGGTGTTCATGTAATTCTTTTCTGCGTTCAGAAGCGATTCTGGCATTATTTGCGGGGAAAAACGCTTCTTCTTCTGTTTGTATACACTCCATGGTAAGTGCAAGAGTTTTGATTTTGTTTTTCAACGCAACTTTCATTTTTTCAAGTTTTTGATTATTGAATTCTGAATAAGAGTCAATGCCCGGATCGAAGATCCGGTTTGCGAAGAAAAATACAGCAATAAAAAGAAAAACGATTCCACACCATATTATTTTACTTTTCCGGTTTTCCGGCAGTAATCCGTTATGTGTCAGATTGTAATAATTGATAACCCACAGTGTAAAGATCAGGAGAGTAAGCAGGAAGAAAAAGGGAGTCATCGTTTGAAGAATCGGATTGTTTGGAATCAGCGGATGATAGCGCATATAAAGCGGTAATTGAACAAGCAGATACAAAATTTGCAGTAATCCGAGTTTGAAAAACAATTTCTGTTCTTTTTTTTCTTTGCTTTTGATTGCCAGACTTTGCATGGCACAGGCAAAAAGGATATCCGCTGGGATAATCACAAAAAGCAGCATGGATGGTATCAGGTGTCCGGTGACAAGGTATGCACCGAAAGTCATCAATACCGCAGTACTGCAATAAAGGATGGGGCGCAGCTGGAGATATCCCAGCAGAGAAATTGCCATACCGGCAAGGGAGATATGAGCAATGAATTTGCAAATGCCCCGATACGTTTCCATGTGGGAAAACGTTTCTCCGGCAAAGAGGTACAATCGGAGCAGGAGAAAAATTCCGTGAAAGAATATATAAATCAGAAAAGCACAAGTTCTTTTACTTCCGATAGCCGCAGGGACTTTTCCAGTGATGAATTGTGTCAGCAGGTAAACTGCGAATGTCAGAACAGCAAAACAGTGAAGAAAATGGAAAATTCCCAGGACATCGGGAGTAAAAAGAGATTGGAGCATACCATCAACCCTCCTGATCGGCACGTTTCCTTACAGCCAGTTCTAATGCTTTCGCCAGTTGATCGCCACAGGAAGTCATTTTTCCACCACACCGGTTTCCTTTGAGCAATCCGATGATTTCACTTGCGGATCTGCCCTTGACCAGTTTTGAAATTGCCAGCAAATTTCCGGCACATCCGCCAGTGAAAGAGACATTTTGGATGATATTGTGTTCATCCAGTTCAAAACGGATTTCGGAGGAGCAAACGGCAGGATCGGTTTTATAAGAAAATGCTTCAGAAGGCATAATGCGGAAAATCTCCCGTGTTGATTCAAGATTCGTTTTAATTTTGAGTAAGATAGCACCTTATACAGAATTATGCAAACAACTATTCTATAAAAAAATGAAAAAAAAGATAGAAATCATGTTGATTTTTTCGGTTTATGATGTACTGTACATGAGATTGAACCCCGAAATATAAACTTCAAACTACAGGAGAAATGAAAATGGCTGAATTGAAAGGCTCTAAAACAGAAGCAAATCTCTGGTATGCGTTTGCCGGAGAATCCCAGGCAAGAAACAAATATTCCTATTTTGCAAGCAAAGCAAAAAAAGATGGTTATGAACAGATCGCAGCAATTTTTGAACAGACTGCAAACAACGAAAAAGAACATGCGAAACTTTGGTTCAAACTGCTCGGCGGTATCAATGATACATTGACCAATCTGAAAGCTGCTGCTGCTGGTGAACACGAAGAATGGACAGGAATGTACAAAAACTTTGCAGAAGAAGCAAAGGCAGAAGGTTTCCTGGATATTGCCGCTACTTTTGAAAAAGTCGCAGCAATCGAAAAACGTCATGAAGAACGTTATCTGAAACTTGCAGCCAATGTGGAAAGCGGCGAAGTTTGGGTACGCGTTGGCGAAAATCGTTGGGAATGCCGTAACTGCGGTCATATCTATATCGGCGAAAAAGCTCCGGAACTCTGCCCGGTCTGCAAACATCCCAAAGCCTATTTTGAATTGGAAGCAAAAAATTATTAAGCATTATAATTTCTGCTTGAAATTACCTCAAAAGTAAAATTTTTACCCGTTCATTCTCTTACAGAGTGGACGGGTTTTTTACTGCCCGGAAACGGACGATTTTTTCCGTGTTTTCCGTGCAGACGGCGAGGGATGACCGGCGAAGGGCGGGAATCCACAATATTTCATGATCCACGGTCCGCAGAACGGGATATGATTTTTTTTCCAGAGCAGAGATTCCGGCATCGGTAAACAATTTTTTCAATTTCCGGCTGGAGTTGGATCCGAAACAATGGATGGTTTCCCCTTGTTGCGGCGGTGCAAAAAACAAAACCGGATCCAGTTGGTCTGCATCGCAATAACATTCATTTTCTGATGTATGATCCGGAATCGTATTTACATATTCCGCAGTAAAAACCATATTGCCATAAATCAATGTTTTGTCGTTCTGCCAATTCCATGAGACATCCGGCAGCCCGGCGGACAACGGTTCCGGTTTCAGTATGCAGACTTTATTTTTATCCACATAAAGAAATTCTTTTTTTCCGGGAACAGGGAGGCGCTGACAGCTGTTTTTCTGTTTCAATGCCGCCGCAAAACGGAGTAATAAGGTTTGGGATGGGATCATATCGCACTGAAAATAATCCGTAAGATACCGGCGCAATACTCTTGCGCGGATCGCAGGATGAAGCTGTTCCCAAAATGTCCGGTCATCCGATAACGGCAAAGCATCTGCCGTCTGTTGTAAATATTCGGCATCCTGAGAAAGCGCCTGATATGCGGCACGGAATCCGCCTTCTGCATAATGAATATGCTGATTGATTTCCGGCAGGATCTCATTCCGGAGAAAGTTACGGAAATAGGAACTGTCTGCATTGGTTTCATCGGTGATCCATTCCCGGATGCCGGAATTTTGCAGATAATCAATAAGTTGTTGTTTTGTGCAGTAGAGCAGGGGACGGCAGAATATCATTCCCTCCACTTCCGTGATAAATTGTAGAGATGTGATTGATGATGTATTGCCGCCGCGCATAAGCCGGAGCAACATATTTTCCACCGCATCGTTGCTGTGATGAGCTGTCAGTACGATACTGTTCTGCTGTTCGGATGTGATGTTTTTCCATGCTTCGAGCCGGAGGCGTCGTGCGGCTTCTTCAATCCCCTCGTCCGGGAGTTTATTTTTCATTACATCCAGAGGGATATCGCGCAGCGGGATTTGCAATTTTTTGCAGATTTCGGCACAGAAACGGCGTTCTTTCTCCCCGGATTCGGCGCAACGGATACCGTGAGTGAAATGAATGGCGGTAAAGGGGATGTGATTCTGTTTCAGCAACAGAAGCAGAGCGGTACTGTCAGCCCCGCCGGAAAAAGCAAGGAAATACTGTTTTTCCGGGGGGAGAGTCAGGAGCGGTAAATTATTTGAATTTTTCCACGAGGTCGATAAGTTCCTGTTTTTCATGGACACCGGCTCTCTGATAAACATTGTTTCCATCTTTCAGGATGACGATTGTCGGAATACTGGTGACTCCGAATGCAGCCGCCAATTCATCGGCTTCGCCTACATCGACTTTCGCGATGATGACGGATTCCGGAGCCTGCGGGGCATATTCTTCCAGAATTTTAGCCATGATTTTGCAGGGACCACACCATGTTGCAAAGAAATCGAGCAGAACAATGGTTCCGGGATTTTTACAAACTTTGTCAAAATTTTTCGGATCGAGATGAATGATTTCAGCCATAATAACGTTCCTTTCTTTCTTTTTTTTATTTACTTACAGAGCTGCAGCAGTTTTTCCAGCAAAGCCACCGGTCTGCCGTTTTTCATACTGACGCATGCATGCCAGGTATAACCTTCCGCCAACAGCCTATCGCCGCATTTGACGGTACATGATATTTGCATCCGAACCCCCTTGATTTCGGTGACAGTTGCGCTGATGGTGAGCAGATCTTCAAAATGTGCTGAGGCTTTATAACGGCAAACGGCTTCCAGTACCGGCATGGCAAAACCATCTTCTTCCATTTGACTGTAAGTATAGCCGAGTGACCGGAGCAATTCAGAGCGGCACATTTCAAAATAGACCAGATAATTAGCGTAATACACTACCCCCATTTTATCCGTGTCGGCATAGGGAACTCGATAGGTCATGGTGACTTCTTTCTGTTTGGAAATATATTTTTCCAACAGATCCAGAACCTGATCCAATGTCATTTCACTGCTGTCAACAAAAACCGCATCTTCTGCCTGACGCAACGGGGCAACAGCACGTTCGGAGTCCCGTTTATCCCGTTCTGCAATTTCCGCCGCCACACTTTCCACGGTTGCACCGTCAAGTGCTTCCCCTTCCTGTGCAAGACGGCGTTTTGCGCGGACAAGCGGGGAGGCGGTGAGGAAAAATTTGTATTTTGCATCCGGGAATACAGCCGTTCCGATATCTCTGCCTTCCATGACGACCATTGTTTTTTCTGCGGCGGCGCGCTGGATTCCCAACGCCCAGGCGCGGACAGGCGGCAGAGCGGCGACGGCGGATGCGCCGGCAGCGATTTCCGGCGCGCGGAGAGCTTCGCCGGGGAAAGTGCCATCAATACGGATATCGGGATTGCCTCCATTTTCAGGGATGGCATAAATTACTTCTGTTTTATCCAGCATTTCAGTGATTGCAGTTTCATCCTGAAATGCAATATTGTTCTTCCGTGCTTTCCAAGCCACGGCACGATAAAGGGATCCGGTATTGATATAGAGAACCCCCAAGCGTTTTGCCAATCCTTTTGCGGCAGAACTTTTACCGGAGGCGGCAGGACCATCAATTGCGATAACGTTTGAACTCATGATTTCTGACCTCCTTTTTTGTTGTTATTGCCATGTTTATCTTTTCGCTTCTGATTCTGTGTATTTTCATTATTACTGTTTTCCGCTTTTTCAGAATCGCCGGATTGAATTTTATATTTTTCGGGGTAAACGACACGTACTTCTTCCCGGTGACAAGTTACAGTACGCTGGGAATCATCCAACTGAATCACGACTTTCTGGGAAAGCAGATTGCGGTCGATGACTCTGCCTCTGCCTTCTTTACATTCGCAGCAGTCACCGCGTCTGGGCATACCTTTTTCCAGTTCCAGGTAACCTTCATGTTCATATTTCAAACAGCATTTGAGGCGTCCGCAGATACCGGAAATGGTACTGGGTGTCAGGGAAAGATCCTGTTCTTTTGCCATTTTGACATTGATGGAGGCGAAATCGTGGAGGAATACGCAGCAGCAGAGAGGGCGTCCGCACATGGAGATGCCGCCGACGATGGATGTTTCATCTCTGACGCCGATCTGACGTAATTCGATTCTGGTATTGAATTCCTGAGAAAGGAGTTTGACCAATTCCCGGAAATCGACTCTGCCTTCTGCACTGAATTGGATCACGATCATTTTACCATCGAACGCATGATGGGCATTGATGAGTTTCATAGGCAGATTCAGCCGTTCGATATATTGCTGTGTGGTACGCAATGTTCCTTTGGAACGCATTTGATTTTCGTTTGCCTTACCCATATCCACAACGGTGGCTTTCCGCAAAATACGGGGTGTTTCCGCTTTCCGTTCGGAAGGCAGATTGCTGGTGCGGAACTGTCCGTCACCGGGCGTATCCTCGATGGGTTCGCCATCGATCTGTTCGCCATCGGCATCGTTTCCGGTTGCCTGACCGAGGATTTTGGTGACCTGTCCGTAATCCTGATAAAAGTCTTTTCTTATGACACAATAATCAGCGACTTTCAAGTTCAGAGCTTCATCTCCGCGTGCCCGATATTTTGCACCGCTGTCGAGTGTGATTTCAAAATAAAATTCCATGTTCTGTTCATCCTTTGTTATCATACGGGTAAAATATCACATCTCTGCACGATTTACAAGTGGATTTTCCGGAAAAAATCCATTTTTTGCCGTTATATTCATTATATAAATTCCGCATTTATGATTTCTGCCGGGACTTCGATATGGACCGGAGGATGATTGATCACATCATCTGACTGCGCGATTTCCAGTAAAACTTTTACAGCTTCAGAACCGATATGCCACGGATGCTGATCCACAGTCGGCAGATTGTGCAGATCACTGATGCCGCGCACTTTGCCGAATCCACTGATCCCTGTTTGTTTTTTCCAATCCGGACGTTCCGCATTCCATACCTGTATAATATGGAATGCAATGTCATCACTGTCCGTCACGATAAAATCTACATCCGGAAATTTCTGCAATATTTTACGCAGTGCGATTTTGACTTCGTGCTGTGATCCCTGCCGAATAAGAAATTCCCGCTGTTTCGCATCTTCAATACCATATTTTTCCATGACATCAAGGAAGCCTTCCAATCTCCGTTTCCGGGTAAGACTGTTGCTGATCCCAAGTATGACAACATTCTTTTTCCCGGAGGCAAGAACTTTTTCCATCATTTCGGATGCCGCACCGTAATTGTCGCACATGACATAATGACTGCTCTGCCCGGGCTGCGGCTCCGCCACACTGTCCAGATGAATCACCGGCTTCTGAAAATAGGATGGAAAAATGTCCAATTGGAACAACATCCCCAAAATACCCACACAATCCGAGTAATTCAGTTGATTGATCAATTTGCTCATGCCCCCTGTTTCCGGGCAGAATGTGGAAATCATATATCCCTGGGCAAATGCTTCCTGGGCGGCACCGGCAACCATTCCCATATTGTAAGGATGCTTGAAGTCTTCTATTACCGCGATCCACCCTTTCGGAAATACTTTTGTCTTTTTGACATACGTTCCACTGCCCCGCACGCCCCGTTCCAATAAGCCTTCCGCTGCCAATAATGCCACTGCTTTGTTGGCAGTGAAGCGGGAAACGGCAAAACGTTCCTGCAATTCGTATTCGGATGGAAACCTTGCGCCCGGCGGAAACGCACCGGAATCAAGCAAGTCGTGCAGCTGTTCAACAAGTTCATTTACTTTATTCATAAAAATCCTCCTGAATTCGACTATAATATAGCACAGAAAGTAAACATGTCAAAGTGGACGGTTCAATAAAATTGAAAAAAACTTATTTTATCCTCTTGAAAAAGCATAACTCTCATCTATATTAGGCAATAGAGATACAAAAAGCGGACAGTCCACTTTTTGTGTAATCAATAAAATTTTATTACGCTCGTACTGAAAAAAATCAAATCAACAGGAGAATGACTATGAAAGGTAATAAACATTCGCGTATGTACATTGCTTTTATCGAACTTTCAATGGTTGTGTCACGTTTATACTGTAATGGGATGGGAGATTTGCAGAAAATGAATATGAAAAAGAGTGCATGTTTTTCACCTGCCCCGGGGCAGGTGAAGCGGTACCGCTTCACCTTGATTGAACTGCTCATTGTGATTGCAATTATCGCGATTCTTGCGGGGATGCTGCTTCCGGCATTGTCATCGTCCCGTGAATTTGCGCGGACAAGTCAATGTATGAGCAATTTGAAAAACATAGGTTTGGCGGCATTACAATACAGCAATTCAAATCAGGATTATTGTGTTCCGTATTATACCCCGGCATCACCTGCGACTGCGACGGTCAGCGGATTTACTGTGAATTATCAGCTTTGGACAGGGCAGCTTGCGCCTTATCTTGGTGAACAGTTTTTCGGCGCGATCAATGGCAATACCGGCAAACGTTCTGAAAAAATAACAAAATCCGTAGGCTATTGTCCTTCCTCTCCATATAAGGATCTTGAGGTCAATTATGGTTGGAATTTCCGTTCCGGATTGAATACCGACACAAATGTTAATAACCATTGTCTGCGCACAAGACAGTTGAAATATCCGCGTTTCAATGCGTACGCGATTGATGCTAACAGTAAGGTAATCAAAAAAGGGTATGAAATGACCACGCCTATTACGAGTACTGCCGATTCTCCCGCATTTGTTCATAATAAAAGTGCCAATGTGCTGTATGTTGCGGGGCATGTGGAAAAAGTCACCTTGAAACGTTACGGGCACAAGCATCCGGGCGGATCCAATATGGCATATGGTTATGACCTCTTTTATTTTGTTTATCAGGGAAGAAATTAATTGTTTGATACAGAAAGGAATTGAATCATGAACAAAACAACAAAATTACTGCTTGCCGGGGTGATGAGCCTTTGCAGCGGGATGCTTGCTGCCGAACAGTTTGCAGTAATCGGCAGAGCAGATAAAGCACCGGTGATCGATGGCAGACTGGATGATGCCTGCTACAAAAGAAGTATGCCGTTGACCGGTTTTACTTATGCGATCAGTATGGAATCTGCAAAGGAACAAACCGAATTGCGTTTCGTTTATGATGATCAATATTTATACGGGGCACTTTCTGCCGATCAGAAAAATATTGCCTCTCTGCC
>JAFVSW010000214.1 GCA_017503545.1 Lentisphaeria bacterium
ACCTGCTCCGCTGGACCGTCAATGACCGCATAGAAGAAAGTTTTGTGTATGGTACGAAAAGGTCAGCTGGATCAGTCCGTGCATTTCGCACAGAAATGACAATATCGTAAACGGCACAATCTCCACTGATGATTTTGCAACCTATTTTGGACCATGGAATGGAAGGGATGTCCGAAGTTTTACAAAAATTGTTCACAGCCATCCCGTAAAATTTTGAAAACTTGACAAAAAAGAAGATCCATGCTACCTTTTGCTTTACCATAAGACGAAAGGAAAAAACATTGGAAACATACATTCAACAGATTATATACTCTTGTTCGCAGTGTATTGCTGAACTATTTCGATTTGACAAGTGTGATTCAATCATGTGATACAACTGGACGCAGAGGTCCCAAAAGGATTCGTGGCACTCCTGAGCCGGCATACCAAATGCTTTTTGACTTTGCATAACATTTCCTGCTTGAAAACGGTTATCCACAAAGACGGGGGAAGAAAAAAATTGCTCACGTTACGCTCAAACTATGTCAAAAATAAGTTATTTTCAAAAAATTACGGGATTTTTCTGAAAATGATTTGACAATACGAAAAAAAATGCTATGTTATGAAAAGATACGAAAAAACATGAAAAAACATGAAAAAATATATGGCGAAACGGTAAAGGAATAAAGTATGAAATTAAAAGAACATCTTTATCTCTGGTGTCATAATTCCGGAGTATACAACGAAATCGTCAACGATCGATCTTCAGCAACACCGGCTGAGGCTGCAGATTACATGGGGATCGAAAATATTATCATGGTTTCGTATGGGGGGAAGCCGACGCCGCCTTTTGCTCCGATCCAGGAAGGATTTAAAAAATTCGGAAAAGTCGTCTGGTCAATTATCGGTGATTCCGCCTGTGTTTATGAAAATGATGAAGCGTATGTGGATGAAGTGATTTCTTTGCACGAAAAATATCCGAATGTCACCGGCGGGATCATGGATGATTTTTTTACGGAAGGGCGTACCCCATTCAATCTTGAGGCGATCTCGGGAAAGATGAAAGGTGCGGGGCTTCCACTCTGGGTGGTGCTGTATGATCATGAGCTTAAAAAACAGGAAAATCTCAAAAAACTGCAAATGTGTGATGTAATCACGTTCTGGACATGGGATATCAGTCATATTGCAGTCATGGAGAAAAATCTGGTCGATTTGCGCAATCAGTTTCCTGATAAAAAAATTGTTTCCGGCTGCTATCTCTGGAATTTCTCCGGACAGCTGCCGCAAACGGTGCGGCACATGGAATATCAGTGTAATGCAGCGTTGGATCTGTTGAAAAGCGGGACGATTGATGATATTATCATTCTCGGCAGTCCGCTGATCGGGATGAAGCTGCCGACTATCGATTGGACAAAGAGCTGGATCCGGGATAATTTTTTATAAGCCCGATTCAATATAAAAACAAAAGATGATTTGACAATACGAAAAAATACAAGGTGAAAAAATGGCAATAGCATCTGCACCTCTGAAATATATTGTAGTGAAAGAAACGATTCTCGACAGCATCCGTCGTGAGCTGCTGCCTATGAAGAGCCGTCTTGCCCCGATCGCCAAGATGTCGGTGCATTTCGGGGTCAGTACATCCGTGATCCAGCGTGCGTTGAACGAATTGGCGAACGAAGGATTTATTGAATGTCGGGGCGCGAGCGGGTATTATGTATGCGACCCGCAGTCCGGGGAGGAAAGCGAAAAGACAAACGTCAAATCTCAGGAACGTACGCAGTCAAAGATCAAACCGGTGTTTCTGACCTGTTCCCATCATTCCGATCTGGTTTGGCGCAAGACGTATGAAGAAGCGGATGCGACCCGTCGGGAGCAGACGGAACGTCTGATCGAGATCGCGGAACGGAATCCGGAATTTCATTTTTTCTTTGAGCAGGCGGAAACACCTGTCCGTCTGCCGGAATTTCATGAACGACTGAAAGTTCTGGTGAAATCGGGACAAGCGGAAATGATCGGCGGGATGTGTATTCCCGATTTGAATATGATCAGCGGCGAAACCTTTTTGCGCTGCCTGCTCCGCGGTCGTGCGGATTACCGGAAATATTTTGATGTGGAGCCGGAGATCGCCTGTTTGTCTGATGCGTTCGGGATGCCGCTCCAGGTCCCGCAGGTATTATCACTCTGCGGATACAAATATCTTGTGCCGGGGCGGATGCCCAATGCGCCGGAATCATTGGATGTCAATAAGCCGTTCTGCTGGAAAGGCGCGAATGATACAGAGGTCCTTGTATCTGCGGGCATTATGCTGAATGATGTTGCCTATATGACGAATACGCCGGTATTGCGTGATCCTGTGGTGCAGATCAAACAGTCACTGGAAGCACTGGCCGCCAGTATGGATTACAGTGTTGCTGTATTCTGCAAGGAGGAAGGTTTGTTCCGGGAAAATATCTGTCGTATAGTGGAACAGATCAACCGGAGCGGATTGCGCGAGATCCATTTTGCCACCCTGCAGGAATATTTTGAACGTATTGCCCAGGAAGAACATCCCTGTTATATCGGGGAATTCAATCCGGTCTTTACCGGCTGTTATACAACGCGGATCGGCAATAAACAGGGCGTACGCAAAGCGGAAATATTGCTGCGGCGTGCGGAAGTCCTTGCCGCAGCAGAAGGCCGGGAACTGGATAATGAAGATGTGGAAAAAGAATTGTTCCGTGTTACGTTCCATGACAGTATCTGCGGGTGCTGTATTGATGCCGGACAGATGGGGATCCGCAAAAAACTTTCCGGTGTTCTGGATTATGTACAAGCACAATGTACACCTGTGCGGAAGGATAAAACAAGTTTCTTTATTGCCAATACATCATCTGTAAAAGGACGTCAGCTTGTCTGTGCCGATTCCGCACCGGCAGGGATTCCGTCGGAAAAGATCGGGGAGCAATATTATTTCTATGCGGATCTGCCTGCAGTCGGCGGGAAATATTTCACGATCGGCACGGGAGATGACAGCAAGAAGAATGTGGCCGACCGGACGATCGATACCGGCAGTTATTCTGTCGATTTCAATGGAAAATATCCCCGGTTTAAAGGGGCATGCAATGTATTCGGCGATACCTTCGGCGCGATCCGTATCCGGTCGGATTTCGGTTCCATGTGGACGGAACGGTATCGTGAAGCGTTTCTGGAAGATGTCTGTTCTCAGGAAGACCCGTATACGGTAACGGAGGGGGCATTGTTCTATCATGCATCGAATTCGGGCCGGATTGCGGTAACGGAAGCAAACCTTGTCGGACACCGCGAATACCCGTGGGAAGGTTTTGAGTCATTGACCTGGAAAAAGGATTATTATTTTCCGAAAGGGCAGGATCATTTTTATTTGAAGATCACGTTGGATTTTCACGGCAATGGGACGAAAGTCGCGGCCGAATTTCCCCATCGTCTCAATCCGTTCGAATTGGAACGGACCGACTCTGTGCCATTCGGTTCCCTGACACGGAAACCGTACTATGAAGTGGAAAATATGTATGAAAAAACGATGAAGATGTTGTCGCCATCTGTATATCAATTTGCCATGGGTGATTGGCCGGTGCTGGATTGGAACGATTTTGCCGATCAGAACCATGCTTTCGCCATTGCCAATAACGGAACACCCGGTTGCTGGGCGGCAGGCGACAAGATCATGTTCTCTCTTCTCCGCAGCGGTACCGCGATGGAAGACGGTGCCGTCAAACCGGGACCGGATTCTTTTGATAACGGCGTACATGAATACTGGTTTGCGTTCCGCATCCACGAACCGGGCGACCTTTGCAAAGCAGCGGAACTGGGTAATATTCTGAATCGCATGCCGACGGAAAGCCGACCGTTGCCGGAGGGTGAATGGCTCAGCTGGGACAGAGAGAATATCGCACTTTCCTGTGCAGAACAGAAGGATGGCAGATTGATCCTGCGCTTCTATGAATTCTGCGGGAAACGGACACAAGTCCGATTCACCGGTTCTTTTGTGGATGGCAGGACGCTCCTCGAAATCATCCCGGAAGGGGAGGAATTGTCAATTGTCAAAGAGCAGACCGTTGAATTTGCATCGAACGAGATCAAGACATTTGTCGTAACAATATAACAAACAAACGAATGGAGGAAATGAGCAATGAAAAGACAACAACGTTTTACCCTGATCGAACTGTTGGTAAGTGCTGCTTGCAAAGTTAGGGTTTTGCCGTTTTATTACCTCAAAATAATTTATAAAAACGACACATCCTTACGCCCGACAGGGCGCACTTCACGCATTTTTGACAATAGTCAAAAATGCTCTTCACACCTTCACATTTTCACTCAATCAGCATTCACGCTGATTGAACTTCTGGTCGTGATCACCATTATTGCAATTCTGGCGGCGATGCTTATGCCGGCATTGGGATCAGTGAAAGAAAAAGGTCAGGCACAAGATTGTGTCAGCAAATTGAAACAGATCGGCCTGGCATGTTTCAATTATTCAAGCGATTACAACGATTACAGACTCACGTCAAGCCGCTGGATCCCGCGATTAGGAGAGTCTTATATCAAATCTCCGGAGGCATTTCAATGCAAATCATCTTTCCCGGAACATAACAATCGCAAACGGAGAGATTTTGAATACTATCAATACTTTGGATATGGTATGGCGTATTTTTGTCCGTTTTGTGGGAAAAACAGGAAAGCTTTCAAACTCAATCAAATGAGGCATCCTTCAACACATCTCAATGTATGTGATTCCTATGGACAACGGACGGCATCTCCCAAAGCTTGTTATTCTGAAGTTGTTACAGCGGGCTCTGATCTGAGAGACCTTGCGGGAAGACATGAAAAGAACACGAATATTCTGTGGTTTGACGGACATGTCAGTTTCATGCGCTATACACTTGCACGGCGGTCTACGGTCACGTCGACCGGCGCAGTGAAGAGCAGCTGGACGTTAAATTCCATCTGGGCATGTATTGATTGCCTTAATAAGTTAAAGTAAATCAAATAGTTGTAATCAGAGTTCCTGCTGATTCGAAATGATCCGGATCATGGACAATACAGGGGATTTCTGTCTCAAAATATCAATAAATCAGGAGTATGATCATGAAAAAATTGTCTGTTGTGCTGCTTGCGGCACTCCCCGTTTTCCTGTTTGCCAATGCGTTGAAGCCGGCAGGGAAAGCGGTACGTTTGAAACCGTTGGCGGAATACACCATTCTGACGCCATCCCAAAGTACAGAGCAGGAACAGTTTGCCGCCCGTGTGCTGGCAGATCATCTGCATCGTGCAACGGGTGTGAAATTGAAGATCGTGCGGGAAGGGACGGCTGTCAAAGGCTGTACGATCCATGTTGGAGAAACAACGGTCGCCAAAAGTACAGGGACGCAGCCGGACCGCAATTCCTACAGCATTGCTGTGAAAAATGGCGATCTGATCCTGCGCGGCGGTATTTACGGTGTTGTTGCACTGCTGGAAGAAGACCTGGGATTTCGTCATTACAGCAAACGAGATAAACTTATTGTCCCGGAACTTAAAAGTAATGCGATTTCCGTTGTTCCGCGCAGTTACACTTCCCCGTTTGAGATCCGTGAACCGTTGATCATTGACGGCTGGGGGAAGAATGACTGCAACTGGTTCAACCGGATCCAGCCTCTTTCCTATTTTTACAATGTTCCGGAATCCAGAGGCGGCGGACTGAGCAGTCGCCAATATTTTATTCATACATACGATATGTTGATCCCGGCGAAAAAATATTATAAGACACATCCGGAATATTTCCCGCTGAGAAACGGCAAACGATTCAAATCAAACCAGCATGACGGGCAGCTTTGTTATACCAATCCGGGCGTGGCAGAGACCATCAGCCGTGAGATCGAAGGGGCGATCAAAGCCAACCCGGGGACGCGGATCTATTCTGTCAGCCAGAACGATAATGACCATATGAATTGTGAATGTCCGGGCTGTCAGAAAGTGATTAAGAGTTCCGGTATTCCCGGGGCAACTCTTTATCTTGCCAATAAAGTGGCAGAACGCCTTGCAACAAAATATCCGGATATCCGGATCAACACATTGGCGTATGTCAACAGTCAGGATCCGGTGAAAGGGATTGCGCCTTCCGCCAATACGGTCATGTTTTACGCACCGATCCGGGAACGCAGCGGAGCATTGATGTATCTGCCCTGGACGGATATTCCGAAGATCGTGAAGCAGCTTGCCGGTTGGAAAAAAGTTGCCAAACATATCTATGTGTGGGATTACATCAATAGAAGGTTTGAACCGTTCCCGAATTTTGATGTGATCGACCGGAACATTCAATATTGGCGGGAAAACGGAGTGACAGGCGTATTTCTGGAAAGTTCAGAGTGCAATCTGAATTCTCTGGATGCCATGAAATTCTGGGTGTTTGCGAAAAAAATGTGGAATCCGGACTGGAAACTGGATGCTCTGATCGACGACTTCATCACCGGTTATTATGGCAAGAGTGCGCCGGAAATGAAAAAATATGTTGCATTCCAGCGCAAAAAATGGAACGATTTCTATACAAAACGCAAACCGGGGATGAGTGTTGAATTTACCCCGGCAGACCGGGAAAAGATGCAGGACCTTCTGGAGAAAGCGTATACAAAAACACCGGATTGGAAAATCGCATCTGAATTGTGTTCGTTCTATGCTATGACATTGACCGCATGCACAAAAAAGAATGTTGTTGCGTATGAGAAAAATCTGAATCGGGTGAAGGAACTGCTTGCACATCACAAACTTAAAATAAATGTCGCAGCCAAACAGAATAAACGTATTCTGGATCAATGGCAGCAGCAGCTTGCAGAAGTCAAATCCGGGAATGGGATTCCCGTCTACTGTGATGAGTCGATCATCCTGAAGAACCGTACCCTCTGGCTGAAGATCAAAGCAACGGAAACAGAAGGAGCCTGTACCGGGAAAAAAGTGCCCCGTCAATTTGCAAAAACAGACTGGGGAGTACAATGGGATTTTGCAAAATTCCTTGCGGCGGCAGAGTGTCCGGGTGAATATGTTGTCCGTATGCGTGTCAAGCCGGATTTCAAAGGCGAATACAAAGCCAATGCCAATGCATTTTCACTGCACCTCTGGCGGTCCGGGATTACCGGCGTGCAGGGGCGTTATATCAAATTTTCTGCGCTCAAGGGGAATCAATGGCAGTTTGTATATCCCTTCAAAGTCAAAGTGCTGAGAGCGGCATTGAACGGCTATTTTTACAATTGTGCCGGCAACCTTGAAAAAGGCGACGGAATCTTCTACGATTATATCGAATTTATTCCCCTGAACAAGTTCAAAGATCAGAAACTTGCGGCAGAGCTCCGGACGATCACGATGTAAAATAAGAACGCAGGCAGCAGAACTTTGCTGCAAAAAAAAGTATACCGGGATCGCTTTGATCGAGATTGATTAAAGCGATCCCGACTTTTTTTATCCGGTTTACTGCTGTATGATTATAATTTTCTGCAACTAATTATCATTTATAACAATTTTTTACTTGTGTTTGAATTACAGAATGATATTGCTGTATTATTATTGAATCTTTAATAAAACCAGGGAACAGAGAAACAATGAAAAATGGTAATTTCAAGCTGCAGTGATCGGTATGGGCGAAGGGTTCCGTCATATCGATGCGTATAAAAACAATCCGGAATATGCACATAATTTTCGCGGCATGGACCGCAGCCCGAAGGTCAACTGGCGGAAAGATGCCCGTCGTGACCCGCTGCCGGGGGACGGATGTCATGCAGTGGATCTGCTCCGCTGGGCAGTCAATGACCGCATAGAAGAAAGTTTTGCATATGGTACGAAAAGGTCAGCTGGATCAGTCCGTGCATTTCGAACAGAAATGACAATATCGTAAACGGCACAATCTCCACTGATGATTTTGTAACAACTTTCAGCACGGAAATAAAAAACGGAATTTCAGCAGAACTGAAATTCCGTATACATTGCAAACAGCTTACCTTCAAATCTGTTCTGTCTTCCGACCTTCCGGCACATTTAATGTGAACTCAATACCTTCCGGCAGATGATAACGGAAAAGATCCCCCCGTTTTTCCACTTTGATCCCACCGGCAAGTGTATCATAAGTGAATGTGAAATCTCCCGCCTCCGGAATGTCTGCCGGGGCCAGGACGATCTTGCGGAATCCGGGTGTCCGGACCTGTATCCCTGCCAGATAACGGAAACACCACGCCGGGAAGTCGCCGAACATGATGTGATCCTGTGAGTCCGCACCGTTCCATTGTTCATACAAACTTGTCGCACCATTGACGACCCAATGTCCCCAGCCCGGATATTCTGTCTGGGTATAAAGCTTGAACGCGTCTGCGGCATAACCGTATTCCGCCAGAACGCGGGGAACCAGTTTTGCTCCGACAATACCGAAGTCTGCTTTGTGGGCATTGCTCCGTACCTGCTGTAACAGATGTTCTGCCAGAGCCGGTGATTCATCCAGTTTGAAATAAAGGGCACAGGCGTTGGCTGTCCATTCATCTTTTGCATAAGTGCCGTCCGGATTACGGAAACCGTGAATGAATGCGGCTTTGATCTCTGTTTTAAGCTGCTGATATTCTGCCAGATCCTCCGACGCAAATACGGCTGCAAATTCTTCCAGAATATTCAACATGCCGTAAACAAAAGCGGTCGAGGTCAGAGGCACAGCAACAATCCTTTTGTGATCATAATGACACCAGTCGCCCAGACCGATGTCAAACAGTCCATCCTCGTTGCGCATCTGCAAAATATACTCCAGATATTTTTTCATATTGGGGTAATATTTCTTTGCTGTTTCGCAGCTGCCGGTAAACTGCCATATACGGTAAGGCAGTTCAAAAAGGGCGAAATCCCAGACTGGTCCGGAACCCCAGTTATACCCCCAGCCTGCGTTGGGGGCAATCCCGGAAAGCTGTCCTGTGGGGCGTTGCCCATCACAGAGGATCTGAAGGAAATGATCGTAATTTTTCTCGCCGTGATAAAGCCATAATCCGGTTTCACACGCAAGCTGGGCATCGCCTGTCCAGCCGTTTTTCTCTCTGTGAGGACAATCCGTAGGGATCCCGGCAAAGTTATTGATGTAGCTGTTGCGGGTGCAGTCCAACACTTTTTGTGCGACATCATGAGAAACCACCATTGTTCCGGCAGGGGCAAAGTTGCTGTGAATGACGCACACTTTTATATCGGTAAGCGTGAGCTCTCCTTCCACAATGACTTTTGCGTAGCGGAATCCGTGATAAACAAATCCGGGTTGCCAGGGGATATTGTCTGTTTCCCCATGAATATAAATATCCGTTTGTGCCAGATCGCCATCCAGGATAAAACGCGCAATATCCTTCCGGTCGATATCGCCATCGTCAGCCAGCAGTTCACTGTAAACGATCGTGACTTTTGCTCCGGCTTCACCGGCGGCGGCGAGCCGTATCACACCGGTGGTGTTTTTTCCGAAGTCATAAACGGTGGAATCATCGGCACATTTCCAGGATTTTACGGGAGAAAGGAGCTGCTGCACTCTGCATGGCGGCGCATCATCTTTGAGCAGAATTCCGGGGGGCGGCGTGACCTGTCTGGCATTTTTCCAGGCGGAATCATCGAATCCGGGAGTATCCCAGCCGGGGATGATCTTACGGGCATCAAAATGCTCCCCGGACCGCAAGTGATTAAAGATGATCGGACTGTCCCAGCACTTCCAGTGTGTATCGCTTGCGACGACCTTTACATCATCGGCAAAGAGTTCCAGATAAAGACGGTTATAATTGCGCCAGATCGCTTTATCATAGTGCCAGACTTCGTGTGTCGCGCAGTTGAACCAGCCATTGCCGAGAATGGCGCCGATTACATTTTCCCCCGGCTGCAATAAGCCGGTGACTGTATATTCGCAATATCCGGTGTGTTTGTCAAGCTGTGTGACGGTCGGGACCATGACATCCGGTGTGACCGGTTGGCCGTTGATCGTAACAACCGCCCATCCGGGAGCGGCGAAACGGAGCGTTGCGGAAGCGGGAAGGGCATCCAGAGTAAAACTTCTGCGCATCATTGGTGCAGGAAAATCGGGTGTACGCCAATCGACAGCATCGCAGTGAAAATTTATCCAGTGAGTTTGATTTTTCATAGATCAGATCAAATCCTTTCGTATATATTTCAAGTTTGGATTTTATATGTGAAAGTAAACGCATACGGCAGTGTAACGAATTTTCTGTAAAATTGCGTATGCCGGAACCGTAGAGTTATGCATAGGGCGCATTCCGACGAGAATGGGTCTTCCAACTCGTCGGAGTCGGAGCGCGAACTGTGTGTAACTCGGTTGAAATTCTGAAAAAACGTGATAAATTCCCTAAAAGACTCCTGGAAAAAGTCAAAAACAAGAGGATTTATCACAAATGGAATATAGCACAGAAAAAGAGATTTTGCAACCTGTTTTGGACCATGGAATGGAAGAAATGTCCGAAGTTTTACAAAAATTGTTCAATCTGGCAATGAAATTGGAGCGTGAGAACGTCCTGAAAGCCACCCAGTACAACGGACGGAAGGACGTACCGGCTATGCTAACGGTTTCAAGGAGCGGCATATTCAAACTTGTATCCGACTCTGTTGGAATTCGACGCCAGTGTGAGAACAACAAATATGTTAGAATTTCAAAATAAAGCGTTAAAAAAACGGACAAGATGTATTGATTTATGAATTCCTTGCATAGAATCGCAATTGTGCTTCTGTGCAAATTGGATGAAATATGACTTTGCGAGAGCAAACGTTACACTTGAATAAATGCAGGAATTTTATAGAATTTATAAAAATGATGATACGTACCTTTATTTTGTAATATGGACAGCAAAATCTGCTATTTTCGAGCGTGCGCCTACTTTTTCAATTATCGAATTGTGAAAAAAAATCAAGATATTTCATTTTTAAATTTGCATTTTCAAAATAACGTGATATATTAATTGGCATGATCGCGATAAACGACATAAAAGATTTACTTATTGCGGGGTAGAGCAGAGGTAGCTCGTCAGGCTCATAACCTGGAGGCCGTTGGTTCGATTCCAGCCCCCGCTACCAAATAAAAACAACAGCCGAGGTCGTAAAAGATTTCGGCTTTTTTTATTGTCATAAAACGCCGTAATACTTTTACTCCCAACCGCCTTTTTGTCAGCGATGCTTCCATAAAGGCGATTGCCGTCACTTCGTTCCGGCTCTTCGGCTTCGCCTCGTCCAGCCCCCGCTACCAAATGAATTTCAGCCAGTCACCCGACTGGCTTTTTTTGTGCCGTAAATCCCCCTGTGTCAGAGGGATTTACGAATTTGCCCAATTCTCTAAATATCTCCCTGGACTCCGTAGCCTCGGCGAAGGAGTCTCTAATTCTCTGTTTGGCGGGGGACAGGAAGGAGTACTCCTTCTGTTGAGAAAAAGTCATAATTTGTTGACATTCACCGCAATACAAATACAATCCATTAAAACGGTTTTTAGCCTTGGTTGGTGGAGCATATTCCGCTGTTTCATAACTCCGACAAGTCCTCGCGACTACTCCCATAGGAGTACAAAAGTATAAGTTGTATAGAAAATGCACTTTTGGGGGATTTTCTATACAGATATGCTTTGTTAAATAACTATCAGTTTTCATTCCCGAACGGTAATGAAAATGTGGTTTCTTACGTTTATTTGCTAAATTTCATTCCCGAGCGGTAATGAGAGACTTGAAATTTCAAAAAAATGCGTTATATTATTCCCGAACGGTAATGAAAACTTGCTTATATAGGATTTTTATGGAACAGATTAAATTGAAATCAGTAGGCGAAATCGGTGCGTTGGTAAAAGAAACCAGAAAACAACAAGGTATTTCTCAAGAAAAACTTGCCGGGGTCGCTGCGACGGGGACACGTTTTATTTCCGATCTGGAAAACGGAAAGGAAACAGTTCAACTTGCCAAAGTGTTAAAGGTTGTAGATGCTCTTGGATTGGGGATGTATATCTTTAACCGCTGGGAGAATAAATGATGGATTATTTGGATGTATATTTGCATGAGAAAAAGGTCGGAGTGCTTGCATCTGATAAAGGCAGAATGGCGTTTACATATTCTCCGGAATATCTTAATCAATCCGATGCAGAGCCTCTGGCATACACATTGCCATTAAGTGCAGAACCTTACTCCGGCGGCAATGTGGTATCTTTTTTCTCAAATCTTCTGCCGGATGAGAGTGTGCGAATCAGGGTTGCAGAAATTCTGAATGTTTCCCCGGAAAATATCTTCGGTCTGCTTAAAGAAATAGGCGAAGATTGTGCAGGCGCAGTAGCATTATTTTCTCCGGAGAAAAAACCATTGACATCCGGAGAAATGATATTTGCACCCTTGAGCGAGGATGATACTCACGATATATTGTCGAGTTTGTCAGACCGTCCGCTTAATGTCGGAGCAGAAGACTTCCATATTTCCGGCGCTGGCGCACAGGATAAACTGGTTGCTTCTGTTCAGAAAGGCAAAGTGTATCTGCCGTTGAAAGGTACTCCGTCAACCCATATTATAAAACCGGGAATACAGCGTTTTCCGGAGAGCGTATTTAATGAACTCTACTGTATGAAACTTGCAAAAAAATGCGGAATTGCAACGGCAAATTGTGATGTTCTCTACATAAAAGATATTCCATATTATGTAACAGAACGCTATGATCGCAGCAAAAATGGCAATATATGGACACGGCTTCATCAGGAGGACTTCTGCCAGTTACTCGGCTACGAACCATCCATAAAATATGAATCCGAAGGCGGTCCTAAATTACTGCAATGTTTCAAATTGCTGTACGATTTGGAGCTTCCGGCAAATGACCGGATAGAGTTTTTAGACCGGATCATTTTTATTTTCCTGATAGGAAATGGTGATGCTCATGCTAAAAATTTCTCGGTACTTTATCAGAATGGGCGTCCGAGGTTAGCACCGGCTTACGATTTGCTTTCCACCGTAGTTTATCCAGACTTGTCGCCCAAATTGGCAATGAAGATTGATAATGAATACAACTTCCGATGGATTACACACGGAAAAATGTTACGAATGGGAGTAAAAGCCGGATTTACTGAAAAAATCGTAGTTAAAGAAATCTTGGCAATGCAGAAAAAACTTGATAGGGTTTTAGAAAAATTCACTGCAGATATGCAAGAAAAATACCCTGCGGACATATACAACAAAATCCATAACGGAATAATTGAACGGATGAAGCAGATACTGCCTCAATAAACAAAAAAATCCCGGTGCAGTACCATTGTTGATACCACGCCGGGATTATTGTTGTGCTCTTACGCCATGCCGAGGAATTTGCGTTGTTCCTGCCAATTGTCGGGAAATCCGTACAGTACTTTGGTCAGCGTGAGCGTTTCCGGGGCTTTGCCACTCATTACTGCCGTGGCGATATCAGGAGCAAGGTTTACCAGTGACAATGTCCGCGCCACATGGGAACGGTCTGATTTCAGATATTGAGCAAGCTCCAACACAGTGGAAAACTTGCCGGATTCCATGACTTGGCAAAATCGGTGATTCGGGATACGCTGCGGGAACAGGAAAAATGGTATCTGGAACATGGAATCTTTTTCGAGTTTTATGACGACCGGAAAGAAAACAGCCCCCGTGAACTGGAACGGAAAGGAAAGATGCCGGAAGGTGAATTTCATCCGCTGATGATGCCGTTCCATGACTACGGATGGTCCGGAACGCTTTATTTGGAAATGATCAACCGTCAGGAATGGCGGTAATACGCAGAAATGATTTTACCCGAAATGCACGAAAAATGGCGGGCTCAACGGGAAGAACGTCTTTTCCGGCATTATATAAAATATTTCAATTCTTTGCCGCCCAATGCGGCAGAGGGTTGAAATGTAACCGGGATCATCGCTTTGTGCGGGGATGGGTCTTCCAGCAGCTCCATTGCCAATTCCCCCATAATCTCCGCAGTCGTTCCGGCATGATAACCGATCACGGAAAAAGGATCGGGTGAAGTGCCGGAAAGACCGTTGATTTTACCGAAGACGCCGTAAGTGATAATGAAAAAATCCTGATCGGGAACCAAGCCGAGACTTTGCATGTGATCCGACAAAGCCTGTGCCAGCAGAAGACAACCGACCCAATAATATTTTTTCCCTTTGATCTCCTGCCAGATCCGTTCGATCAACAGTCTGTTTTTCCGGTACGTTTGATCCCAGATAACACTGCCGGGATCATGCTGTGTAAAATACGGGATTTTCGATTCCGTTACATGATGCCGGGTTATCATCTTCTGCAAGGCATCGTATTTAACCTCATCGGTAACGTCGCCATAACCCAGGTAGATCATGGAAGAATAAGCATCTTCCGGGATGATTTTTGCGGCTTTATCGTACGCTGGGATATAATCATATTCCACATGGGAGATCCCGTGATAGGACTGAAGTTCTCTGACCGGTGCATTGAATGGCGTAAAACGGATCAAGCGGGTATTGACGGCATGCAGGAGTTCAAGAGTCTGTCCGTAAAGAATACTGTCACCTGCGATATAAATATCTGCAATATTGGATTTAAGGATCCGTTTGACTTCGCTGGTGATTTTCTGCTGATTGCTGCCGACACGGATAAGGGTCATTGTATAACTGCTGGTTTGAAGAAAATCGCAGAGGTCGCGCAGGAATGTGCTGAAACTGGTGGAAGTAAGATCCTTCCCCATGTCACCGAGCAGGAACCCGACTTTATAAGTTTTATGATAGATTTTTTCTCCGCTGCGTTTCGGAAAATAACCGTATTTTTTGCACAGGGTGAGAATTTTCTCTCTCATTCCGGGGCTGATCCGCCACGCATTTCCGGGGCTTAATGCCCGGGAAACGGTTGACTGACTGACGCCGGCAAGTCTTGCGATATCAATACTGGTATATTTTTTCTTCATCGGGTCATTCTCCTGTAACGGTAATATATTTTCATTTTTCTGTATTACAAGTAAAAAAGATAAATATTTTTCATTTTATGCATAATGAAAAATATTATAATACGGTAAGAATCATTGAATTAAGTATTATCTGACAAAAAATTATGCATAAAATTGCAAAACAGAAAGGTTGCTTATATATTATATATAGCTGATGCTGTAATCATATCCGGAAAAATCCAATAAAAAATTGAAAGGAGTAAAAATGTACGGCAAATCCAAAAAATTTACATTGATCGAGCTGCTCGTTGTGATTGCGATCATCGCAATTCTGGCAGGTATGCTTCTCCCCGCGTTAAACAAAACCAGAGAGCTTGCCAAACGGACATCCTGCGCCAACAACATGAAACAGATGAGTAATTTGTTTGCTATATACGATACCGATTACCGGCGGCTTCCTCCCGGAATGGTTGCTCCTGAAAATAGCGATTATTATACGGCAAGTGCATGGAATACATTGATTATGGGGAAACGTCAGAGTAATGGAAAGTGGACCAGTTCACGTAATGACTGGAGCTTGATGCTTTGTCCCGCCAGCCCGAACTACAGGGTAACAACATTTCCTGCCCAGTGTTATTGGGCATGCCGTCAGACACTCGGCTATATTCAAGCAAACGGAACCTACTGGAAAGAAGGCGATACCAACGGTTATCAGTCTATGAAAGGTATTCTTTCCAACGGTTTCAAGGCTCCTTCCAAAATTCTGCTGATTACAGATTATTATCAGAAAAGCACCCGTTGTGACGGTCCTGTTCAGGGGGCGATTGAAGCGGCATATCCGTTCAAAGCCGGGGATGCGACCTATGTGGAACTTGGGGAGCGTGATATGAATGCGAACCACAGAAAAGGTGCAAACCATCTGTTTGGTGACCTTCATGTGGAATTTATTGACTATAAGAAATTCTCCTTCAGTTCCGGTGCGACCAGTTATGTTGCGCGTTACTGGTACAATCATAAAGCATTTGCATGGTAATTGAAAAGGAGTTTCAATATGAAAGTCATCCGTTTTTTTCTGTTTTTCTTTTCTTTCGTCGTTACGCTCCAGATATTTGCATTTGATTTTGCAAAAGATGGAAAACCGCTGTGTGTCATAGCTGTTCCGGAGAATTGTTCGGACCTGGAAATCATGGCAAAAGATGATCTTGCCATGATTCTGGAAAAGATCACAGGTGCAAAATTTCAGGTCGTTCCGGAAGCACAGGTAAAAGGTCCGGCGATCTATCTTGGGTTTACAAAATACGCAAAAGCCAACGGGGCGGATTTTTCCAAACTTGCATCCGAAGAATGGCTGATCAAGACATCCGGGGGGAATCTGATTCTGACCGGCGGCGGGATCGTCGGCCCTTATTATGCCGTACAGGCACTGCTCCGCAAAATGGGTTACTACATGCTGACCCTTGATCAGGAAGTCATTCCGCAGGTAAAAACGCTCTCTCTTACCAATCCGGATGAGCAGAAAAAGCCGGTTTTTATCGGACGATCCATCTATGATGGTTTTCCGGAAAAAGCGTTTGCAGACGGTATTGATTACGACAGTGCGAAAAATTACAATATGTGGCTCATGCGGAACCTGCAGAACGGACCCGGTCAGAACGCATGCAAATTGCGCCCGTACTATATTGGTGACCGGTACAATATTTTCCAGTTTCCGGTCTATCACTCCCTGATGACTTATGTACCTCCGGAAAAATATTTCAAAACACATCCGGAATATTATTCCATGGATAAAGAAGGGAAGCGGATCAAACCGCGCAGCGCGGGGATCGGCGGATGTCTTTGCATGTCAAATCCGGAAGTGGCAAAAATCACAGCCGAAAACATGCTTGCAATGATCCGGAAAGACCGGAAGCTGATGCCGGAAGGATACTGTCCGAGAATTTATGACCTTTCTCTGCTGGATAATTTCCCGTACATCTGCCACTGTCCGGAATGTGTGAAAGTGATCAATGCACACGGCGGGGAAAAAGGTGCAGGCAACACGGCGTTGATGCTGCTTTATTCCAATGATGTTGCCGCCAGAGTTGCAAAAGAATTCCCGGATGTAACGATTCGTATTTTTGCATATTCCTGCTGTCAGAAACCATCAAATACCGTAAAACCGGCAAAAAACCTGCTGATTCAGTATTGCGACCTGTTTGCGCACGGGGACTCTTTCCGCCCGCTTACCCACAAGTACAATAAGACGTCCTACAATTACCTGAAAGGCTGGAGCAAGACCGGAGTCAGCATGATGGTCTGGGATTACTGGAACCTGGTTGCAGGCGGTGCTCATCGTCCGGATACCGTGATCGACACAATCCAGCCGGACTTCAAACTTTTCCGTGACAGCGGTGTCTCCTGCCTGTTTATTGAATGTGGACGCCAGATATTCTGCCCGCAAACATTCGCCGACCTGCAGTATTTTGTCGGAGCCCAGCTGATGATTGACCCTGATCAGGATGTGGAAAAGCTGATCAAAGTGTTCATGGACGGTTATTACGGTCCGGCATCTCCGGTTGTTACAGCCTATCTGAACGAGATCCGTAAAGGAGTCAAGGAGCATCCGAATCTTCAGATATCCATCCGTGTGGAACGCTGGCAATATCTTACCGATGAATTTCTGGTAGGTTGGTATCAGAAACTGACGGCGGCGGAAAAAGCATTACCGGCAGGTTCCGTCTACCGTCAGAGAGTCAGTTCCGCAAAGCTGGGGCTCATGTGGTTTGTCTGCATGTCCCAGACTTCCTGCAAGGGAGCCTTTGCCAAAGCGGGGATCCGGATGACGGATCTGGAAAAAGAGTGCTATGAAGCCTCCAAAAAGCATCTTCACCGGTTCGGATTCCAACGTACCGGGAGCCGTTTTGATAAGAAACTGAACGAAGCATGGGAAATCGTTTCTGCGAAAATCCCTGTTCCGGCGATGTTCAAAGGAATTCCGGAAGACCGGATCCGGGTCATCGGTTATCCGCTTTACCGGAAAGTGCCGAGTCACAATACCAATACTGCCGCTGATCCGGAAGCGACATGCGGCAAGGCATTGAAATCTGCCAACCGGAGTATTCTCTATCATGGTCCCGGAAAAATCATTAAGGAAAAATCCGGCAATTATATAGCATCTGCGTTTTACCTTTCCAATATCGGTTCTCCCGGGAAAGTCGGCTTGGAACTGAAAACAGTCCCGCAGGATGAAAAATATCATTGGTACCGGATACCGGGAACTTACGACATGAACTCGCTTGCCTATTTCTGGGGTCACAGCTGGGGAATCCAGATGAATATCAGTCAGCACTATGTGGTTGCGGATGGTGTTTCCAACGTCAATAAATGGCAGGGCTGGGTCCGTGCAAAATTCACCGGCCCGGCATACGTCCCGGGCTCAAAGAAGGAAAATGCGATCTGGGTTGATATTGTCGTTCTGACCCGTCCCGGTGAAGCAAGTCTTTCCAAATATCCTGCCGGCGGTTTGATCAAGTGAGGTTGTCAATGAGCAATCAGACGATTCACTTGAACTTGACTCCCGGAGCGGAATTTGATACCGGATACCGTTTCTGGCAGGGATGTCCAACGATTCTCCGGACTCCCCAAGGGCGTCTCTATGCCGGCTGGTACTCCGGCGGCGTCGGGGAACCTGATGTCAGGAATTACAATCTTCTGATCCGGAGTGATGATGACGGCTGGACCTGGTCGAAGCCGGTGGCGGTTGTTGGCAGTGAACCGGAAAACGGTTTTGTTGCGATTGATATTCAGCTCTGGCTGGATCCCCTTGGCAGGATGTGGATGTTCATCACCCAGAGATATCTGAAAGAGAATATGCAGATTACAGATCCGGATCATCTGGCTGTTTGGGCTGCGGTTTGCAATGATCCGGATGCGGAAAACCTTGAATGGCAGGAACCGTTCTTTGTTTCACAGGGTTTTCTCCGGACTCAACCGACGGTTCTTTCCAATGGAGACTGGGTGTTATGTGCTTATGACTGGACATCGCAGAACTACCGTTATTCCCGTAGCCGGGATCAGGGAAAAACCTGGGAACGCTGCGATGCTGGAAAACGTGCAACTCCTTTGAAAAAAGCAGAGATGCAATTTGATGAAACCGTGATTCTTGAACGGCAGGATCATTCGCTTCTTATGTTTGCCCGTGACTTGAGCGGCTTCATTGCACAATGCACTTGCAAGGATCTCATCGGCACAGATTGGACTCCCGGAAAAATTACGGATCTTCTGGGCGCAAATTCCCGTTTCTTCCTGAAGCGTTTGAATTCCGGACGGATCCTGCTGATCCATAATAATTCTTCAACCGCGCGGACGGATCTTTGTGCCAGACTTTCGGAAGATGACGGAGCAACATGGAAATATTCTCTGCATCTGGACTCTGCAATTTCTCCGGATGCCGGAACAATCTCCTATCCGGATGTTGCGCAAGCCGATGACGGCAGACTCTTTGTCATTTATGACTGTGGCAGAACCAGTTTCAAAGAGATCCGTATGGCACAGATTACGGAAGAAGATATCATAAACGGATCGCTTTGTAATTATTCCTCCTACTTATGCCGGATCATCAACAAAGCACCGGGCAAGCCGTTCGATCAGGCACTTTTTGAACAGCAGCACCGGGAGCGTGACATCTGGCTGAAGAATGTATTTTTTCCCATGCACGGGATCATGAAAAAAGAAAACTCTTAAATCGAGGTGATAAAATGAAATATTGCACAATTCTCATGTTACTGTTTTCTGTAACACTTTCTGCCGCAGAAAAAGTTATCTTCGAATCAAAAACAATCAAAGACTGGGGTGGCGCAGTCAGAAAAACCACATGCAAGGATGGGCTTTTTGATACAAACAAGGATTTGTTTGTTTTGATTTCCAGACAGTCATTCCCGATCAAGCCGGGTAAAACATACCGTTTGACCGGAGATTTCAAATTGAAGCCTTACGCCCCATTCGGGAATATCTATTTCGGTTTTATCGCATTGGATGCAAAAGGAAAAGCTCTCCGCAGAGTTTATGCCGGACAAAGTCCTTACAATGACCGTGTCGCTCCGGGCAACAATCAGCAGGTCCGGAATTTCTGGCTGACATTTGAAGGTGTTGTGCCGTCTGAAAAATTCAAATTCCCCAAAGGTACGGCATCGGTCCAGATCATTCTTCACCAGTTCGAAAATTATGTTGTCGATATGAACTTCAAAAACATCAAACTTGTTGAGGAATAATATGCAGAACACCGCAGTATTTCTCGGAACCAGTCATGGCGATCCCACCCTGACACGGTTCTGTTCCAGCACTCTCTACCGGTTCGGGGATTGCACGATCCTCGTTGATGCGGGGGAACCTGTCACCGGATTGCTGGTCAGAGAGAATGTTCAGCCGTCCACTCTGGATGCAGTATTTCTGACGCACATGCATATCGACCATGTAGGCGGCTTGCCTGCATTGGTTCATTATATCATGAAATATCCGGGAGAAACGGGGCAGACCGAACTGCTTTTTCCGGAAGAATCAGCCGTTGCTGTTTTCCAAAACTGGATGAATGCAGAAAAGGCTTACACCCGCCCGGAAAAAGTGTTTTATACATGCCTGACACCGGACTTTGTCTGGAATAAAAAGGGCGTGAAAGTGAGTTGTATTCCTACGGAACACGTCAAGTCTATCCAAGCCCCCAGTTATGCGTTTCTGCTGGAAACAGAACATTGCCGGGTTCTTCATACCGGAGATTTGACTGCTGATTTTCATGATTTTCCGGAAATCGATCTGGAAAAACCGCTGGATCTTTGTGTTTGCGAAGCAACTCACGTAGGATACAATCTGGAAGCATTTCTGGAACGGATCGCAAAGTACCCGATCAAACAATTTGTCTTTCACCACATCGGACCGCTGTGGACGGATGGAAAAGAGAAGATTCTGGAAGATGCCGTATCTGCACTTCCCTTCCCTGTCCTGGTTGCCCGTGATGGATCAAAACTTGAAATTTAAGGATTTTTTATGGTTACAGTTCAACATCACTGCGATATTTCTTTTGATTCATCTTCTACCTGGCTGGACGCATTGAAAACGGCAGAAATCAACGGAGATTCAGAAATTTTCTTCCCGAAAGGTGTTTATCACTTTTACTCGGGAACAAAGCAGAAACATTTTTTTATCTCCAACAACGATGAGAGTGTCAAACAGATTGTATTTTATCTCGGCGGAAAGAAAGATCTTAAAATCTGCGGAGATGATGCAAAGTTTATTTTTCACGGCAGACTTCTCCCCTTTGTGCTTGAAAAAAGCCGGAATATCTCCATTTCCGGTATCTCTATCGATTTTGCCTCACCGTTCCATTTTGAAACGGAACTGCTGGATACCGATGGTAAAAGCTCGCTTTTGAGAGTCCCCGGAAAGTGGCATCTTGAAAATGGTATGCTGGTCGTTTTCGATGACGGATTGGATGTCATAAACGGAAAAATGATTTTCACTCCTTACCGGAAAGATAACGGTGAATTCACGGATACATGCGGCTATCACGTCCAGAACAAAGACTTTATCTGTGAAAAAGAAAATGAACTTTTACGCGTCCCGGTCGGGATGAAAACTACACATCCGAATTTGTTCGTGCGGCATCAGGCACGGCATACCCCGGCAATTCTGATTGACCGCAGTGAAGATACGGTTCTGGAAAATATCACTGTACATCATGCCGAAGGAATGGCTGTCGTCGGGCAGAATTCCAGAAATATCTGTCTCGATCATCTCCGGGTTGTCCCCCCTGAAAACAGAGACCTTTCTGTTACAGACGATGCGATTCATCTCTCGGAGTGTGAAGGCAGAATTGAAATCCGGAACTGTGTGTTTCTTGAAACGATTGATGATGCGATCAATGTTCACGGGATGTACCGCCGTCTGAAAAAAGCAGGCAATACCATGCTGATGGAGGCATGTCATTTTCAGCAATTCGGATTGTGGGATGGAAAACCGGGCGATATTCTGGAACTTGTGAAAGCGGAAACCCTTCAGCCTTATGCACAGATCCGATGCAAAGAATTTCTGCCCGGAACCAGACAGCTTTACTGTCTGGAACTGGAAGACCCGCTGCCTCCGGAATATGTGGATGGGGATATTGTCAGAATCATGCGCTCCGCAGAAATGGAAGTTGTCATTTCCAATAACGTTATGTCGAACAACATGTTCCGCGGGATCCTTCTTTCCGGTGCAAAGAGCGGTTTGATTGAAAACAACAAGATTCATTCTCCCGGAAACGGCATTTATATTTCCGGCGATGCGAACTACTGGTACGAATCCGGACCGGTCCGCAAGCTGGAAATTTGCGGTAATACCTTTGATCATTGCGCTTACCTGGATCCCAATACTGTACCGATCAATATCGATCCCATTGTTCTGAAAAAAGTACCCGGATTTTATTACCACGGCACGGTAAGTGTTCATGACAATATCTTCCGGACGAAAGATACGGATCTTGTTCTCAAAGCTCATTCTGCGGCAGAATTGAATTTTTATAACAATTCCCTTGTAACCGATTCCGGCACAGGTACGGAACCCAGACTGAATGCAGATTGCGGAAAAGTGGTAACGGCGAACGTCTGAAAATCATTCGCCGTTGCTTTAGAAAAGAAGGTTTTTTATGAAAAGAATAGGTGAATTCCCGACCGAGTACCGTACTTTTACAAACGGAAATCTGTCCATCCGTGTGGAACGTTACGGAAATCTGGATTATATCGGCTGGTTGGAAATCCGGGAGTTTCAAGGTAAAAATTACCCGGACCGCCATCCCGTACCCTTTTTTAGCAGAACTCATTTTTCATCTATGCGCATGGCTCCGGCGGTCAACTTCTTTCAGGAAGATGACAACGGGCTGCGCCGTGATTTTGTGCCTGTTGACAGCGAATGGTTTCCCAACGGCTATCTTTCGGAACGTTCTTCTCTCCGGGTGAAACAGAACAGTTTCAGCATGGAATTCAAAACTTTTTCCAACAGACCTTTTTCCATTATGCTGCGAAAAACCAATGTTCCGGACGGAATATTGAAAACCATGAAAAATCAGATTGTCGGAAGCTGGAAAAGCCATTGCCGGTTCTCCAGTGAAGATTTGAAACAGATGGGTATTTCCGAAGAAAAACCGTTCCCGGAAAATGGAAAAGTCGAACAGAACCTGACTTCCGCCGCATTTTCTCCCGCAGAAAATGCCTTTGTTATGGAATACAGCCGGAAAGATCTCTGGAAAGAGCGGAAAGTCTATTTTGTTTTGACTGGCAGTCAAAGATGTTCCATGCAGGAAACTCCCCTTTATTGGTTGTTGGAAATGGAATCTCCGGATGAAATTGAAAATCTGAGACTCGGATTCGGAATTTCCTTTGACCGGGCGGATGCCCTTGCGCTGGCAAAAAAAATGTGCGCCGAACCCGTCAAGCCGGACCCGTTCCCCGCATCCGCGTTTGCGTTGGACTTTGAAGATATGGAACTGGCTTCCTCATTCGCAGAAGATTACAAAAAATGGCAATTCGCCATGCTGCTGGGTGAAAACGGAGCAGAGTGTTCTATCAAAGCAGCTGCCGGAAAATTCGGATTCTTTGCGATGTGGGATCACGTTTATCCGATCCGGGATTTTCTGATGCTGGGACGCGTTGACATTGCAAAAAAAGCCTTGCGGTACATCTCCACATGCTATGGCGTCGCCTGTTATGAATGGGTCGGTTTGCAACTCCCGATGGTACTGAATGAGATCCTCGGTTTTGAAAATGACCCGGTTTATGAGCGGGAGATTTATGAAAGATTGAAACCGGTCTATGATGATTTCATCCGCCGGAGCGATACAAAAACCGGATTATTTCCAACCCGTTACAGCGTGGGGAATGATAATTCTCTGCAGGCAGGTTTTTCCGGAGAGTTCTTCGCATGCTGTACAAACAGTTGGTGGCATAACTCCCTCCAGTGCATGCGCAACATCGCAATGGATCTCGGCGAACATGCCGATGCGGAACGATATGGTACGCAGGCAGAAAAAGCGGCAAAACACTATCTGAATGTTTTCTATCACAGGCAGGATGGTTATTTGCGGCAGGCTGTCACAAGAGAATTGATGCCCGGAATCGATGTCTATCAGAATACCAATACGCTCGGATTGGATTATTCCCATGGAAAAGAATTGCTCCAGCCGGTAATCAAAAAACTGGCACAGTTCCAGGCATCAAAACTTTATCATGCCACCGGACACCGTGCGGTACCGCTGGACAGCAAAATCCCTTGCGAAATGTGGCACTCCTGTCACATGAATCAACACCTCGGACATGAATGTAAACTTGCCCGCCTGGGCGGTCTTGCCACGGAAGCAGTCCGCGTCATGAAGGCTTATCTGAAAAAATATGAAGAAACCGGAACGGCGGTGGAGACATTCAATTTCACCGGTTGTCCGGGCGATCAGAGTCAGCTTGCTGAATGGCAAACGTTTTCTGCAACCGGTGCGATCAAAGCGTTGATCAGCGGCGTTGCCGGAATCGAATACCACCGCGGCGGTCTCAACTATCTTCCGGCAGCCGAATGTAAATCAAGAAAAATCAAAGGTCTTTGCATGAATAAGACATCCTTTGATATAGAGATCTCCGGAACCGGAAATTCTGCACAGCTCTTTTTGAATGGAACGTTGATCCCCGGTACGTTTCAGCTGCCGGCGGATGCTGCTGAGGCGGGAAATAATAATCTTCAATTCAAACGTTGTGACCGCAGCGTTACTCCGTTGCTCTTCCTGCAGGCGGAAGATCTGCCGATCCGTGATTTTGAATACAAAGATAATAAAATCAGTTTTACGGTTGATGCAGACCGACATGCGGTTCTCCGTTTTTATGCAGAACGCCATCCGATATGGAACGCACGGGAAGATAACGGTTTTGAAGTGACATGGGATCCGGTGGAACATCTGCTTCTCTGGAAAGGAATATTCCGTAAAGGCGGGCGGATCGAAGTAAAATTATAACAGTCACCAGGATATTTTTCCCGAAAAAGCGATTTACGTGGTACCTTTGCAACGAAAAACCAGCCATGAAATAAAGTATCGAACGCCATCTATTTTGCACGCAATAATTCACAGAGTAGCCGTTCTCTCTCTGGGAACAAAAAAACGTTTTATGCTTAAAAATCTCGCATAACAAAGATTTTGTTCGTTCTATTTTTGAGTCCCCTACCAAATGAATTTCAGCCAGTCAACCGACTGGCTTTTTTTGTGCCGTAAAAGTGCTTACCACAAAGGGATTTGTAAAAAGCGGAATTTCTCAAAAACCTCCCCGGACTCCGGAGGTTCGGCGAAGAAGTCTCTAATTCTCTGTTTGATGGGGGGACAGAAAGGAGTACTCCTTCTGTTGACATAAAGCCATAATTCATTGATATTCTGCGTAATACAAAAATCGCCCTGTCAAACGGTTTTTAGCCTTGCTTGGTGGGGCATATTTCGTTATTTCGCAACCAGTGACAACTCCTTGCAACTACTCCTATAGGAGTATAAAAACAAAATATCCATCGTATTTTAAGTAAAAATTTTGCCAAGGCACTTGCATTTTTACAATCGGTTATTATATTATATGTATAATTACATAACCAAAGAAGGAGATTTGATATGGGGTTCACAAATCAGGAAAAACAGGAACGTTTTAGAAAAAAGGAATATCTCAAAAAAGTTGCCGATAAAATTTTTCGCGACTGGCAATTTTTAGGATGGAGAAATTCTCAAAAAGATCCTAAAGATGTAAAAATGGAATTGGAAAAAATCGCAAATCTGCCGTCCGGATGGAGTGATGCCGACTACGATCAGGCCTTGAAAGCATTTCAGATCTTCAGTGATGAGCTTTATTCCGGTAATCCGTATTTATTGCAAAATGATATTTATGCC
>JAFVSW010000215.1 GCA_017503545.1 Lentisphaeria bacterium
CCTACACAGCATTTCCAATGCTGCGCCTTCGACCACTCGGCCATCTCTCCGCTTAGGATACCATTAATATATCACCCTATTTGAAAAATGCAAGCGAAATTTGTAAACTTTTTTAAAAAAAACTTGCAGAACCACAAAATCTATGTTATATTATAGGGTATGAAGGCAAAAAAATTATCTTCAGAAAGGATCTTATATATTATGGAAGTGAAATTCGATTCTGTCGAAAGCGTCATTGAAGATGTTCGCGCAGGCAAAATCGTAATCGTTACCGATGACGAAAATCGGGAAAACGAAGGCGATTTGATGTGTGCCGCAGAATGTGTGACTCCCGAGATCATAAACTTTATGATCACTCATGCCCGCGGGCTTGTGTGTGCACCGATCACCGAAGCCAGAGCAAGAGAGCTTCAGATCTGGCGCGCACCTTCCACCGATCATTTCAAAACCGCATTTACTGAAAGTGTGGATGCTTTGGAAGGTGGTACGACCGGGATCAGTGCGTTTGACCGTGCAAATACAATCAAAAAATTGTTGGATCCGAAAACGACTCGTGACAGTTTTGGTATTCCGGGGCATATTTTCCCCATTGCCGCGCGCCCCGGCGGTGTATTGCAGCGTACCGGTCATACCGAAGCCTCCACGGATTTGGCGCGGATGGCAGGGTATACTCCCGCCGGTGTGATTTGTGAAATCACCAAGGATGACGGCACGATGGCGCGGATGGATGACTTGTTGAAATTCCGCGAAAAATTCGGTTTGAAATTGTGTTCCATTGCAGATATTATTGCCTATCGCCGCAAGACTGAAAAGTTGATCGAACGTGAAACAGAAGCTGCACTGCCGACAAAATATGGTGATTTCCGTTTGCATGTGTATCGTTCTGCCGTGGATGGTGCATCTCACCTGGCATTGGTGATGGGTGATGTTGCCAACGCAAAAGAACCGGTGTTGGTACGTGTACACAGTGAATGTTTGACCGGTGATGTATTCGGATCCTGCCGCTGTGATTGCGGGGATCAGCTCCATGAAGCAATGCGCCGGATCGCAGAAGAAGGGTGTGGTGTGGTTGTTTATATGCGTCAGGAAGGGCGCGGTATCGGATTGGAAAACAAGATTCGCGCTTATCAGCTGCAGGAGCAGGGGTATGACACTGTGGAAGCCAATTTGAAATTGGGATTCCCGGCAGACTTGCGTGAATATGGACTTGGCGCACAGATTCTGTTGGATCTGGGAGTGACAAGTGTCCGTTTGCTGACAAACAATCCGAAGAAACTGGTCGGGATCGACGGATACGGCTTGACGATTGCGGGACGTGAACCGATCGAGATTGCGCCGCATGAGCATGATATGTGTTATTTGCGGACGAAGAAGGAAAAGATGGGACATCTTTTGAATTTGGAAACAGAAAAATAAAATATTCCTAAAAGGAAAGGTTTGAAAACATGAATAAAAATGTGACGAATGTGTATGAAGGCGAATTGAATGCAGCGGGTTTGAAATTGGCTGTTGTCTGTGCGCGTTTCAATGAATTTTTTGTGAGCAAACTGTTGGGTGGTGCGGTGGATGCCTTTGTGCGTCACGGCGGCAGTGCCGATGATATTTCCGTTGCCTGGGTTCCGGGTTCATATGAACTCCCCTTTGCCGCGAAAAAGATGCTGGAAAATGGGAAATATGATGCCGTAGTTGCGCTTGGTGTTGTGATTAAAGGTGCGACATCTCACGCAGATTATATCAATGGTCAGGTCTCCAAGAGTCTGGCACAGCTGGGCATGGATACCGGAATTCCGGTGGTATATGCAGTTGTTACGACAGAAAACATTGAACAGGCGATCGAACGCAGCGGCACGAAAGCGGGCAACCGTGGTGCTGATGCCGCTGTGACTGCGATTGAAATGGCAAATCTGAGCAAAGCGATCGTCCGGGGTGTTTGATGAACGCGAATCAGGACAAAGTAAATTCTGCTGCCGCGGATGCCGCGGATGCCATGAATTACAATTTCAAGCGTCTCGGCCGTGAATTTGCGATGCAGCTTTTGTTTCAAAGCGATTTAACGGGTGGGGAATGTACGGATACGATGCGGGAAGAATTTTTTCTTCAGGCGGAAGAATCCGGGGAATTTCCTGTGAACCGTGTATTCCGCAAAGCGCGTGGTTACGCAGAGAAACTGGTGAGCGGAGTCAATGAGAACGAAAATGAACTCATGGACATGATCAGTGAATTTGCTCACGACTGGGATGCGGACCGTATTGCAGCGGTGGATCGCAGTATTATGAAAATTGCGATTTATGAAATGAAATACTGTGATAACATTCCGATGTTGGTCAGTATTGATGAAGCGATCGAGATTGCGAAGAAATTCGGTTCAGAAAAATCAGGTAACTTTATCAACGGGATTTTGAACAGTGTAAAAAATGCACTGAAGAAAAAATCCTGAACGGCAGAAACAAAGTAAGGTATTGTTGTAAATGTCGATTTTTTCAAAATTAAAAGAGGGATTGCAGAAAACTGCGACCAGTATCAGTCGTACGTTTACCTCTGTTTTTACGGATGTAAAAGCATGGGATGCAGAAACGTACCGCAATATGGAACAAACACTGCTTGCTTCGGATTTCGGGCCTGCTGTAACGGCATCGATCGTAGCCGAGATCAAGCGGCGTTATGAACTTGGTGAAATCAAGACGGGAGAAGATGCTTCCCAGGTGGCAGCTGCGTATATTGCAGATATGCTGCGTCCCGGCGCGCGCAGTTTGAAACAAGCGGCGCAAGGGCCGACGGTGATTTTATTCCTCGGTGTAAACGGCAGCGGAAAAACGACCAGTATTGGTAAGTTGGCATGTCAGTGGACATCGGAAGGTAAAAAAGTCATGCTTGCGGCGTGTGATACATTCCGTGCAGCGGCGGTGGAACAGCTGAAGTTGTGGGGAGAACGTTCCGGTGCGACGGTGATTGCTTCCAAACAGGGAGCAGATCCGGCGTCCGTGGCATATGATGCGGTTCAATCTGCGCTTGCCCGTAATGTGGATTATCTTCTGATCGACACGGCGGGGCGTCAGCAGAACAAAAAAGGCTTGATGGATGAATTGACGAAACTGCGTCGTATTGTGCAGAAATTGATGCCGGAAGCACCGCATGAAACGATTTTGACGATGGATGCTTCGTTAGGTTTGAATGCGTTATCCCAGGCGCGGGAATTTGCGTCAGCGGCAGGTGCCAGTGCTTTGATTATCACCAAACTGGATGGTACGGGCAAAGGCGGTGCTGCATGTGCGGTTGAACAGGAATTTCATTTACCGATTCTTTATATCGGGGTAGGGGAAGAACCGGGAGATCTGCACGAATTTTCGCCGGAAACTTATGGGAAAGCGGTTTTTTCTCTGACGGCAGAGTGAGTCAAGCATGAAACATTCGTCCGAAGATATCAGATTTATGCGTCAGGCGATCCGGCAGGCGGAGAAGGGAATCGGTTCTGTGAGTCCCAATCCGGCAGTTGGAGCTGTGATTGTGAAAGACGGCATCGTAATCGGTGCCGGGTATCATCATCGTGCGGGGATGCCCCATGCGGAAGTGGAAGCGATCCGCAGTGTGAAGGATGCTTCTCTTTGCAAAGGTGCAACGATTTATGTGACATTGGAGCCATGCTGTACGACGGGGCGGACGCCGCCTTGTTGTGATGCGATCATCCGCCACGGATTTGCCCGTGTGGTAGTTGGCTGCAGTGATCCGAATCCGGCACATGCGGGGCGCGGTTATACGTTATTGCGTTCCCACGGGATTGAAGTGGTGGAAGATGTCTGCCGGGAACGTTGTGCGGCATTGAACGAACCGTTTTTTTATTGGATCCGAACGAAACGTCCGTTTGTGGTTTTGAAACTGGCGGAAACGCTGGATGGCAGGATTGCGACAGCGAGCGGTTCTTCTCAATGGATCACCGGGGCAGCAGCCCGGAAACATGTGATGGCATTGCGGAAACAATCGGATGCTGTGATGGTCGGTGGAGAAACATTCCGTTTGGATAAGCCATCGTTGACTGTTCGTAATGCTGCGGGAAAAGTATTGAAGACACCGCGTCGATTTGTCGCAAGCCGGCGTTTGACCGCGGATCAGCTGCCGGACGGCTGGGAGTTGGCAGATGTATTTACTCCGGAGAAATGGAATCTTTTTTTGGAACGTCTCGGAGCGGAACAGGTGACGATGCTTTTACTGGAAGGCGGCGGCGAATTGGCGGCATCCGCATTATCTGCGGGGATTGTGAATAAATTGGAAATGCACATAGCGCCGAAACTGTTGGGTGGGCGTAACAGCCGTCCTTCGATCGGCGGAGCGGATCCGGAACGGATATCGGATGGATATACATTGCGAGATGTACAATGGCGCAAAGCGGGTGACGATTGGATTGTGACCAGTTATCCGGAAAGGAATTGAACAGAAAATGTTTACAGGAATTATACAGAAACTCGGGCGGATATCAGACCGACGTCTTTCGGGAGCCTCCGGCAAATTGATCATTGAGATGGATGAGCCGTATGAAAAACCGGAAAAAGGAGAAAGTATTGCAGTAAACGGAACATGTCTGACCCTGGAGACGTGGAATGGCAAACAGTTTGTATTCCATGTGATGGAGGAAACATTCCGCCGCACCAATCTGGGAGAAATTCCGAAAGGCGGCGTGGTGAATCTGGAACGTGCGATGGCTGCCGGGGATCGCTTTGGCGGTCATATCGTGACCGGTCATGTGGATGGTACGGGTGAGATTCTGAAGCGTGAAAATGTGGGATCGGATTTGGAATTCACGGTATCATTGCCGGAAACGATTGCGCCGTATCTGGCACCGAAAGGCAGTATTGCGCTTGACGGGATTTCCTTGACCCTGGCGTCCTTGCATACGGATCGTTTTACGGTACGGATTATTCCGACGACCTGGGAACATACGGCATTGCAATACCGCAGCAAAGGGGATAGAGTGAATCTGGAAGGAGATTTGATTGGAAAATATGTACAGCATCAGTTGGCAGTGATGCTTGGTAAAACGCAGGAAATACCATCTGCGCGTAAAGAGATTTCTATGGAAGATCTCTTGAATGCAGGGTTTTAAATATGAAACGTGATTTTTTACAACGTCTGTTCGGGATGGCATTGGGACGGTTGAACATGCCGTCCGCAGAGATCCGGGACTTTGCCGGTATGCCGCATTTGCATTGTGCGGAATTACCGGCAGATGCCTGGCTGGGTTCCAAACGCTATGTCAGTTTTTACAAAGATGAGACACACTACCGGGAGTTGCATTGCGGTTCAGTGATGGATCCTCAGGTTTGCCGTGCGATATTGGGTGCGCCGGAAAAACACATACGCGATTTTGTAATGGAAGCCAGTTCTGTTTTGAAGCGGTTACAGTCAGTCGGTGTGGAGATTGTTTCTCTGGAATTTGATCTGGATGAAATTTTGACGGATCCGGAAGCGGAACAGAAGCTGCATTTGATTCTTCAATTGCTTGCACCTGTACTGTATCATAACAAACAGACATTACTTCTACCGTACCGTTTGCCATCGCAGCATGAGCCGGCAGAAGTTTTGCGTTTTATGCGTAATACATTGAGTCCCTGGGTGAAATTACGGTTGGATGTTCACCCGTATGACTGGAAAAAGGAGGATGACCGGGAAAAAGTCGCGTTATCCTTGGTTTTTGAGACGCGCTCAGTGGTATTTGTATATGATGCAGACAGCGGATGCCGGATTCAGAAAGATCACGTGGAACTTTGGCTTCGTACTCTGGAAAAATACGGTTATAAAGGGCCATTTTTACTGGCACCGATCTCCCGCAGACAGATGTCTCTGCCGGAATCGGAAAGCTGGGATAAAATAGCGGAAACGTATTTGAACGGGTGCTGAGAGTTTGCTGTAATCAAGCGGAATATTCAGAAATATTATGTTTTTTTGTTGTTTTGTGACTTTACAGCTTGTAAAAACGGAGTTTTAATATATAATATTAAAAGCAAGTGTTTCCCTTTATGGTGAAATGGAACGAAAAAAAAGATTGAATTGAAAAAGAAAGAAAAGAAATATGCCTTCTAATGAATGGTTACTCATCACGGTCGGTGCGATTCTTGTGAATAACGTCGTACTATCCCGTATTTTGGGTATTTGCCCGTTTCTCGGCGTTTCCAAAAAAATTGAAACGGCGCTTGGGATGTCCGGAGCCGTCATCTTTGTAATGACGATAGCTTCTTTTGTAACTGCAGTGCTTTACAAATGTCTGCTGCGTGTTGATTTGAATATCGGCGGACATGTAGTGAATCTTGGATTTACCAAGATTCTGCTGTTTATTGTTGTGATTGCCTCTTTGGTACAAATTATAGAAATTCTGCTGAAACGTTTTTCCCCGGCTTTATATTCCGCATTGGGGATCTATCTGCCGTTGATCACAACGAACTGCGCGGTGCTTGGTGCGGCAGAATTGAATGCGGGAGCCAACAACGGATTGGGGAGAGGTATTGTGGAATCCACGGTATTCGGAATGTGTACCGGGATCGGTTTCGGTCTGGCACTGATTCTGTTCTCCAGTTTGCGTGAACGGCTTGAATTATCTATGATTCCGAAGCCGTTTCAAGGTGTCGCGATTGCTTTGATTACGGCGGGTATTCTTGCGATGGCGTTTATGGGCTTTTCGGGTCTTGTCCGGTAAGCAGGGAGAAGGAGAAATATTATGACATTTACGATATTGACCGCGGTTTGTGTAATCGGGATCACCGGTTTGCTTCTGGGTGCTTTGATTGCCTATACTGCGAAAAAATTTGCGGTGGAAAGTGATCCGCGTATTGAAGAAGTACAGGCATTGCTGCCCGGTGCCAATTGCGGCGGTTGCGGTTTTGCCGGTTGTGCAGACATGGCTGATGCCATTGTGACCAAGGGAGCTTCCCCGTCTCTCTGTACTGCCTGTACAGAGAAAGATTTGAAGTCGATTGCAGAAGTTCTCGGGATTTCTGTGGATGCTCAAGAGAAAAAAGTTGCTGTTGTATTCTGCAGCGGAACGGTGAGCCGTGCTGCCCGGAAAGCTCAATATAATGGCGTTATGGATTGCCGTTCAGCGTCCCGTGTGGCGGGCGGTGGAGGAAAGGCCTGCCGTTTCGGTTGTATCGGGTATGGTTCCTGTGCGCGTGCGTGTCCGTTCGGTGCGATCGAAGTGCGTGACGGGCTTGCGATGGTGCATCCTGACATTTGCCGCGGATGTGGAAAATGTGAAGATGTATGCCCGCGGAAACTGATCCGTCTTGTTCCCGTTTCAGCGCAGGTTCATGTCTATTGTAATTCTCTTGATAAACCGGCAGTCAAGCGTAAAAATTGTTCTTCTGCCTGTCTGGCGTGCCGGAAATGTGAACGTCTTGATCCGGATCATTTCAATGCACAGGATCAAATGGTTCGTGTGAAATACGGCAATCCTCCGGACCCGGAAATTGTGGAAAAAGTGAAATGTCCGACCGGTGCATTGCAGTCAGTTTGTGCGCATTTGCAGAATGTTCCGGAATCAAAAGAAGAAACGGTAAAACAGGAAAAGGTGTAAGTTATGTTTTCAAAAATAATTCCCCGAGTATTTCGTGGTGGAGTCCACCCTGTGGAAGGAAAAGAAATTTCCTGTGCAACACCGATCCGGACAGCGCCGTTATTGGAAAAATATATTGTGCCTTTGCATCAGAACATTGGTGCGCCTCCTAAATTGATTGTGGAAAAAGGCCAGGTGGTAAAAAAAGGACAGCGTATTGCTGAGCCGGGCGGAGTGGTCTCCGTACCGGTCCATTCTCCCACATCCGGCACAATCGGGAATCTGGTTGAGATTCCGGGAGTAGCGGGAAATATGCTGCAAGCGGTAGAGATTCTCAGTGATGGTGCGGATGAATGGGATACCAGTCTGCCGCCTATTACCAACTGGCGTAATACGGACCGTGAACTGTTGAAAATGCGTATTGCGGATGCCGGATTGATCGGGATGGGTGGAGCCGCATTCCCGACTCATGTAAAGTTATCTCCGCCGCCGGAAAAGAATATTGACACACTCATTCTTAACGGCGCGGAATGTGAACCGTATCTGACGGCGGACCATCGTTTGATGCTGGAAGAAGCGGAACATATTCTGGAAGGTGCATCGATTGTTGCAAAAATCCTGAAAGTGAACCGGATTTATGTCGGGATCGAAAAGAACAAGCCGGATGCGATTCAAGCGATGAATGAAGCATCCAAACGGTTCAATAAAGTAGAAATCGTTCCTTTGCGTGTACGTTATCCCCAGGGTGGAGAAAAACAGTTGATCTATGCGATCACAGGGCGTGCCATTGCGACCGGCGGGTTGACCATGGACGTTGGCTGTGTGGTGCAGAATGTAGGTACTTGTGCCGCGATTCGTGAGGCTGTGGTGTGCGGTCATCCTTTGATTGAGCGTGTGACTTCGATTACGGGGACATGTGTGTGTAATCCCGGGAATTGGCGGTTACGGATCGGGACTCCGGCCGGTAAGGCATTGGAATTTGCGGGCGGCGTGAATGAACAGCCGGCAAAATTGATTTTCGGCGGTCCGATGATGGGCTTTACGCAAGCCTCCCTGGATGTTGCAGTGACAAAGAATACATCCGGCATATTGCTTTTGAAAGCGGAAGAGACATCATTCTATCAGTCCTCTCCGTGCATCCGTTGCGGCAGATGTGTCAAAGTCTGCCCGATGCGTTTGCTACCCGGTCCGTTGAGTGTGATGATTGAAAGTGAGAAATATGACCTTGCGGAACAGAATTTGGTGATGGACTGTATGGAATGTGGAGCCTGTACCTATGTCTGCCCATCCAAACGTCCATTGGTTCAGCATTTCCGCCGGGCGAAAGCTGAAATTCTGGAATTGCGCCGTATTGCCAATGCGAAAAAATGAAGAAAGAAGAAATTTATGAGTGAAGAAAATACAACTGCGGCTCCGGAAATCCGTCTTCCGGATACCAAACAATTGATTTTAAGTACATCACCCCATGTACAGGATGGAG
>JAFVSW010000216.1 GCA_017503545.1 Lentisphaeria bacterium
GAAAAAGGATTGTTGAAGAGATGGAAATGGTAGTTTGTTCCGGCGTCGCCATACGGCTATGCCGTGACAAGGCGTGGAAAATAACCATCCACCTTCGCCAAGGCTACGGCGGACAAGCCTCAAACGCTCCGTTTTCAGATCGCAACAAGGTTTTTCAGACATTTTTGAAGACTTTTGAAATTACCTCAACAGAAAGGACTGTAAACATGCAGGCAAAAAAAATTGTACAGGCAGCAGCATTAATGGCTGGTGCGCTTGCTCCGTCAACGGCATTGTGCGATGTCACACTGGTCCGTGACGGCAAACCGACCTCCGTCATTGTGCTGGAAGCGCAACCGACCCGCAGTGCCCAAATGGGAGCATTTGAATTGCAGCACCATGTAAAACTCATTACGGGTGCCACACTTCCCATCGTAAAAAAAGTTCCGGCGAAAAAACCGGAAACAGTCATTTACATTGGCGGAAGAAACAAAGATCTGAAAGAAGAAACCAGCATTATCAAATTCGATAAAGGAGAAATCCTCCTGACCGGCGGTGATACTCCGGATTACGGCAAAGTGAATTACAAAAAAGAAGGGACATTCCCGGCGATCGATTATCATTGGAAAGGCTCTCTGTTTGCCGTTTACGATTTTCTGGAATACTATTGCGGCGTCGGTTTCTATGGTGTACATGAGATTGATACGACTTACACGAAACGTGCCACGTTGACTGTTACAGAAAAAAACCGTAATTTCACCTCTCCCATGGATGGATTCCGTGACGCGTTTGATGATTTGCGCGCAAAACATCTGATCAAGGTGACCAATCGTGATCATGCGCTCTGGAAACTGCGCTGGCGTTTCACCATCACCTATGGCAAAACAAATCATAACACATACAGTATTTATTTTGCCCACTGGAACAAGGCAAAAGATCCGAAACTTGCCAAAGCATTCAAGAGCCGCCGTCCGGAAATGTTTGCTAAAGGCTATGAACAAAAAGGTGCATCTGTCGGTTACTTCCTGGAAAAACAATATCCGGGCGATTTGAGTCTGCCGCCTCAGTTATGCTATACCAACCCGGCAACAGTGGAATATTATGCACGGGAAGCCATTACTTATTCTCAAGGTAAAAACGTGATCGGCGGATGGCGGAATCTTGTCGGTAATGTCCCGACAAATGTGGCATTGCTGCCCCGTTTCCCCGGCAAACCGTATTATTATCCTTATGAAGGCAACGACTGCGATGACTTCTGCCTGTGCAAAGATTGTCAGGTCATTGTGAAAAAAGGAAATGTTACCGACCAGAAACTGAACTCCATTACCAAGATGATCAAAAAAGCGGCGGAACTGGATCCGAAAGGCAAAGTCGGCTTCTGCACGCTTGCATACGGTGATACACTGACTTATCCGGAAGTTACACCGATCCCGGAAAATATCGGGATGCAGCTGTGTCTGACCAATTATGCCTGGTGGCATCCCATCATCTATAAAAAGAATATGGACACCTATAAAAAATGGCTCAATGGAGTGAAAGGGAAAGGTATGCTCTCCCTCTGGCTTTATATCTACGGTCCGGTCCATGATTCCGGTGTTCATTACGGCAATTTCAAAATCTTCCCGCAGTTCTATCCGTGGCAGATGGCAAAACAAATGAAAATGTTTGCCCAAGATGGTGTCAAAGGTGCATTCCTGGAATGTAAAATGACAACCAATGCTCTGGAAACCTATGTCGCCGCTAAATTGATGTATGATCCCTCTCTTGATGCAAACATGCTGATCGATCAATATTTCAATGCATCCTTCGGTGCCGCCGGCCCGACCATGAAACAGATCTACAAAGAAATCGAAGATGCACACTGGAACAATAAAAACTTTGTTCCCAAAGAATGGCTGGCAAATCCGGATATCGTGCGCGGCCCCAATAACCGCCTTGTCAGTCCCTGGTGGGCAACCTGTCTGTGGTCCAGAGAAATCAATTACCGTCTCGGTTCAAAGGAAATGATTGCGAAACTGGATAAGTTACTGAAAAAAGCACAGAAACAGGTCAAGACTCCGGAAGAAAAAGAACGTCTCAAACTCTTTATGAAACAGCATTGGGAACCTGCCGTTCAAGGACGCCGTGACTACGAACTCTATGTAAAAGCAAAAGAAATCCCGCCGCGTCACATGGCTTATAATCCCGTTGCAGACGGTGCAAACGGCGACCCGACCAAAATCGATTGGAGCAAGACTGTTCAAACCGAAAAATGGCTCTCTCCGGATGGCAAAGACATTGGAAGTACCGCTTCTGTCCGCATCACATCCGACTCCAAATATCTCTATATGAAATTCCATGAACAACGGAAACCGGACCTTTCCTGCGGTCTCTGGGTGGAAAATGTGGAATTCTATTTCTGCGATTACAAAGGGCAGTATCCCATGTATCACTTTGCACACGGTCCGAAAGCCAACAGCACAGCAACAGGGATCCGGCATGCCATCGTGAACGATGTATCCCGTGCGGATGCTTATGACTTCAAAGCAAAAACCGTTTCCGTCCCCACGGATAAGGATTGGACCTTGTACATTGCCATCCCCCTCGATCGCCTCCCGGTCCGACACAACCGTCTGGCTTTGGATTTCTTCCGTATGCGTCACCTGCCCGATGAAAAGAGATGGGATGTCTCCTGCTGGCAGCCGACCTATGCCATCACCGGCAAAAACGGCATGGACAGCTACGGACAGCTTTTCATTTATCCCTTTACGGTGGAAGATTCTGATTTCAAGATGATCTGGCCGAATCAGGCAACCAAACGGGTGAAGGATGAAGCGGCGGCGGATAAATCCGCATGCTGGCAGACCGGCAAACACGGCTGGTATCTCTCTTACACCGTCCCGGTCACATTCCCGAAAGATAAAGTCACCGTCTATGCCCGTTTGCGTACGGAATGTAAACAAGGTGATTATCTCTCCTTCGGTGTACATGACTTCAAAGCAAAGAAAGGTGTATTTTCCACCCGTATTCCGCTGAAGGATGTACAGGGAAAAACTTACAAAGATGTCAAAATCGGTTCCGGCGTTTTGAAAAACGGCATGTCCATTTACACCGGCAGTGTTGTATTCAACCGCAAACAAATCCGGGATGAGCGCGACCGCATCTATGTAGACTCCCTGCGTATTGAAAAAGCAAAAGAATAAAAAATGCAAGTCTGAAAAAATCAGGAGAATCACTCATGAAAAAAAGACAAACATTCACTCTCATTGAATTGCTTGTAGTTATTGCAATTATCGCCATTCTGGCGGCAATGCTTCTGCCGGCACTGGGCAAAGTAAAAGAAGTCAGCAAGAAAGCAAACTGTGCAACAAATCTGAAAACACTGGGACATGCTCTTGCCATGTATGTCTCCAATAATAACGATATGCTCCCACTGATCGCGTTTGAAAAAGATGGGAAACAAAGTGACTTGCATGTATCTCTGATCAATGAGATGAAAATGTCTCTGGTTTCAGCAAAACAGAAGAAAAATCCGCTTATCTGTCCATCGTTTATCACACGCAACAAATATATTCAGACCAATGCTTATTTGCGCCCGTGGTATTATAACTCAGATGACAGTGATTCCGCTATTGTCGTATACAGTTATGCGGGCAGCCAACATCTGTTCCCCATCAACGGCAGCGTTATTCTGAATATTCTTTCCACGACAGAAAGTGTACGGCAAAGCAAGATCCGCAAACCGGCAAAGGTCATGGCGATGGCGGAATCCACAGCATCCACCCGCGTTCTTTATCACACTCAGGTGTTCTACAATGCCCACGGCAGAGGTTTTAATATGCTCAATGCTGACGGACATACAGAGTTTTATAAAAATCACTACAAAGAAAAAATATCTCTTGAAACGATCACCTCCACCGGACTTCCGGGTGGGAAAGCCTTCCCCGCACAATATATCACAACCAGACCGGCGGCAAAACACCTTGGTTTCAAGCCGTTCTGGGGTGATGAAGATTAATACAAAACACAGGAAAACATACCATGCGCGAAACAAAAAATCAATATTATGCCTACCGGTCTTTCTGGCCGGAATTGGAAGCAAGAAAAAAATTCAGAGACATCGTCGGCGTCAATGTCAACAATGTCATGATCTCCAACACAGTCAACTCCCTCGGGTTCCCCTATACAAAATATCCCCCTGTCTGGAAATGGAATGGGGTATACGATCTGGATTCATTCGACAGACAGTTGGATGATGTGATCCGCGTTGTCCCGGATGCAAAATTCCTCTGTATGCTGGATTTGAACACACCGCAATGGTGGACACGGTATCTGGGAGCCTTTGGTGTCCGTTACGATTCGTTCTATGAATTGGGTAAAATCAGCACCTCCGAACTGTGGAGAAAAGATACTGCCGAGTACATGCGTATCGTCATGACTCATGCCCAGGAAAAATACGGAGACCGCATTGTCGGTTATGTGATCGGTTGCGGTGGTGCAACGGAATGGCATGATCGTTCCCGTTCAGAAGAAAGTATTTACAAATTGGCAGCATTTCAGAAATGGCAGAAAGAACACGGATTGCCGCTGACCGATATTCCCGGACGACTGCGCCGTGACTCCGGCACTTATGACTTCTGCCGTGATTACAAAGATTTGGGCTGCTACTATAATGGCAACGATCCCACCGGCGGCGCATACGAAAGCGTATTCCCCAATGGCTATGGTTTGCTCCGTTCACCGGAAAAAGATCAGGATGTATTGGATTATTTTCAGTTCTGTGCGGAAGCCAATGTGGATACCATCGGGTATTTCCTGAAAGAAGCACGTACCATCATTCCGGATGATGTGGAATTAGGGTGTTTCTTCGGCTATTGTTTCCAGACCTGGACTATGAACGCATGTCATCTTGCGTATGAAAAATTGTTGGATAATCCGGATCTTGACTTTGTGATTGCCCCGATTGCCGGCAGTGTAATCGGAGAAGGTGCCGTTACTGCATCCGTGCATAAAACCATTGAACTCCATGGAAAACGGATGCTTCAGGAATATGACCAGAAAATCTGGTGCTATAACCGGGTCATGTCTGATTGCTGTACCTTGCCTGACCCGATGCAGAAAAAAGAAGTTCAATGGGATAAAGACGCATCCGGCAGCGATATCGCAAAGAATTTCACATTCGGCACAAGCAACGGTTGGGATAACCCGCACAAAGTGGCAGAAGGGATCAAACGCGATTCCTCTATGGCTCTCATGAACGGTGATTCCCTCTGGTGGTTCGATATGTGGGGCGGATTTTATCAGCACGATGAAGTATATGATGCCTTACAAAAAAGCCGTCAGATCTATGCAGAAAATATTGCCGATCACGGTACATCTTTGGAAGAAATCCTCCTGGTTATGGATCCGGAAAACATGTATCTCATCAACGATATGAACGACCGCAGCGGTACCTTCCACAACATCCCGACTTTCGCTCTGGGAAAATGCGGTTTGCCGTATGAAGTCTGTTCCTTCAATGATTTGAAGAAAATGGATACCACTCAATACCGTTTTGTGGTTCTGGCACATCCCTTCCAGCTCAATGATGAAAAAATGGCTCTGCTGCAGGAAAAAATCCTCAACAGCAACCGTACCGTCCTCTGGGTATACGGAACCGTCATCGACAAAGATGGCAAATGGAATCCGGACAATGTGGAAAAAGTATGTGGAATCCCCTATGCTTCTGCCGGTATCCCGGTCAAGGATATGGGGACATGGAAATCCGCTTATGTCTTCCGCACAGATGTGGAGATCAACAGCGATGTCATGCGGGAAATGGCATTGAATGCGGGATGTCACCCGTGGCTTGATAAAGCACGCCCGGTTCTCGCAAACAGCCGTTTTGTTTGTGTTCATACCGCAAACGCGGAAACATTGACCGTCACCCTGCCCCGGAAAGCGGACGTGGTAACAGAATTGTACAGCGGTCAGACCTGGCATGATACCGATAAGATC
>JAFVSW010000217.1 GCA_017503545.1 Lentisphaeria bacterium
AATGCGATGATTTCCCGGATATATCATTGCCTCCACGATGAATCCAGTTCCTGCGGAACGTCTTCAACGCGGAGGTTGTCATGGGACAATATTATTCAATGTCTTATCCCAGGGTTACGCTGCGCTTCACCCTGGGCTGTCTGACTCTTGCCGCCCCGCCGGGGCTTGTCTATCGGCAAATCCAAGTTTGTTTGGACGTTAAGGTTTATACTTATTTTACGTGTAAAACAGGTCGATTCTACATTCTGTATTTGTTTATCAGGTGTTTTTGTGCATAATTGTGGCACAAACCGTCGAAGAACCAAAAATTGCTTGATCAGTTTTTTTCCTGAACCCCGGTCCCGTCAAAGGATGGGATGAAATCTTCTACGGCAGATTCGCAATCCTGTACAAAACCGTCTTCAAACCCGGTATCGAACAAAGCATCTTCTATGATCTGATATTCGTCGTCCGTGACTTTCCGGTTGAGTTCGGGAAAACATTGATCAGAAACTTTTCCGAATGGCAGATATTGCCGCATCAAACTGAACAGGATTTCCCCGTTATCAAAATTTTCCGTTACCCAGTCGATCACTCCAAGAGAGTTTTGTACGGCGGAAGGTAAGATTAAATGGCGGATCACAACTCCGGATTGCAAAAGTCCCTGTTCTTCATCCATGCGGTAGGGGCCTGTCTGGCGGAACATTTCCCGGATGGCGGCGGTCGCTTTTTCCACATAATCCGGAGCACTGCTGTATTTTTGTGCGAGTGAATTGATGGAATATTTCATATCCGGCAGATAGATCTGCACTTTGCCTTCCAACCGTTTCAAGGTTTCCACATTATCATATCCGTTTGTATTGTATACCACGGGGACTGACAACGGTGTTTCCAAACATTTCAAAATCACTTCACTGTAATGTGTCGGCGTGACAAAATTGATATTATGTGCGCCCTGTTCAATTAATTCTTCGCAGATGGCACGGAGTCTTTGTGCTGTAACAGGGATACCTTCCCGCTTTGTGCTGATTCCATAATTCTGGCAGAATACACATTTGAGATTGCATCCGGAAAAGAAAATCGTTCCGGAGCCGCGTGTTCCGCTGATGACCGGTTCTTCCCAATGATGCAATGCCGCTCTGGCAATGACCGGTTCCGCCGGAGATTGACAGAATCCGGCAGGGCGGATCGTATTGCATTTACGGGGGCAGAGATTACAGCGTTCCACATTCATAACAGGGAGATCCTTATCTTATTTTCCGATACAGAATCGGGAGAAAATTTCGTCAAGAATATCCGGATCCGCACTTTCTCCGGTGATCGTACCCAGCGTATGGATTGCCTGATGTAAACCGGGGGCAGCCAATTCCCACATTTCATTTTGGATAAGCCCCATCGCTTCATCCAAAGCAGGTAACGCCTGACGGATCATTGCGGCGTGACGTTCGGATATGGCGGTTTCATCTTCATGATTGCCCGCTGATCTCCAAACTGCATTTTCGATTTCAGAAGTAAGTTTGTCCAATGCCTCTCCTGTAACGGCAGATATAGAGAGGACTTGAGGATATCCGGGGATTTCCGGCAATGTTTGATTGGCAGTCAAATCCGATTTATTCCAACAGAGAATGACTTTACCGGAAAATCCATCTTCTTTTTCTGCGAGGAAATGGGCAATGGCTTTTTCCGGTTCCGTGGAATCCAGAAGCCAGAGAACGACATCCGCACTTTTTACGGCTTTTCTTGTACGTTCCACACCAAGTTGTTCCACTTGATCGGATGTGGAACGCAAACCGGCGGTATCCGTAGCACGCAGAGCAATACCGCGGATGGATAATGTTTCTTCCAGAGTATCTCTTGTTGCACCGGGGATCGGGGTCACAATTGCCCGGTCATATCCCAACAGCGCATTAAGGAGACTTGATTTTCCTGCATTTGGCGCACCGGCAATGACCAGACGGATTCCGTTCCGGATCAACGCGCCGGTATTCGCAGTATCCAGATAATGCAAAAGATTTTCTTTGGTATCATTCAGAATATTGCACAATGTATCAGCGGGGATCCAATCCAGATCTTCATCTGTAAAATCCAGTCTGGATTCGATTTCCGAAACCACACGGAGAATATTTTCCCGGCAGAGCCGTAATTTTCTGCCTAATTGACCGGACATCTGCCGTTCTGCCAATTCCATTGCGGCATTGCTGCCGGCATGAATCATATCGGCAACGGCTTCCGCCTGAGTCAAATCCAGTTTACCATTAAGAAATGCACGCCGGGTAAATTCTCCGCCTTCCGCATGTCTTGCTCCTGCATCGAGGGCGGCACGGAGTAAACGCAAAGGGGCAAAATCGCCGCCGTGACATTGTATTTCCGCCACATCTTCCCCGGTATAACTGGCAGGGCCCGGCATATAGATTGCAAGACAGGTTTCCCCATCGTCCCGGAGCGCATGAGCCAGGATCGCTTTTCTGGCATGTTCCCGGGAGATTTTATGTTTTGTCCGGCAGATTGTATTGAGGATGGAAAGGGCATCAGGACCGGATAACCGCAGGATTGCCAGTGCGCCGCCGGGAGCGGTACAAATAGCAGCAATTGTATCATTCACATTGTCAAACGACATATAAAACTCCGATTTCAGCATATAAATACGAAAAAAACAGTAAAAATAACAAAAAAAATCTGATTTTGACTTGATTTTCTCCGTTACATGCGCTATGTTTCAAACGAATATGCATACTATATAACATTTTTTTTAAATTGCAACAGCAATGGAGATGATTTCTATGGCAATTGTGAAAAAAAATTTCAAGGATGTTACAACAACAGAACGGGCGCATTATCAGAAGGCTCTGTCCGTCCTTGAAAAAAATCAACTTGATTACGGATTGGAACTTCTGAAATCTCTGGTACAACGCAATCCCGGTTTTATGGATGCCCGCAGCCGTTTACGCAGTATTGAACAGATCAAGACTTCCAATATGAACGGTCTTGCAAAATTTATTGCACAGCTGAAATCGATTCCCTATGTGATCAAGGCACAAACCATTGCAGGAAAACAGCCGCTTGAAGCCATGAAATTGGCGGAAGAAGCTCTCGCATTGAATCTTCATCAGGCAAATGTTTTGAAACTCCTTGCAACGGTGGCAAAAGGTCAGAATGCAACATTTATCAGTTCTGAAGCTATCGAAATCATGATGGAAATGGACCCGATGAATGAAGGTAACCTCCGCACCGCTGCAACTCTTTACAAAGAATTGGGCGATGGACATAACCTGTTGAAAGTCTGGCAGCGTCTCGCCGCAAAGTATCCTGACAATCTGGAATTCCAGGCACAGCTCCGTGAAGCCGCAGCTATGGCAACGATGGAACAGGGCCGTTGGGATAAAGAAGAATCCGCTGCAGAAAAAGCGGCAGCAGCTGCGAAAAACAAAAATAAAGATGCTGATATCGGTGACCGTATCATTCGTGCGGATGACGATATCCGTGATGCGATTCTTCAGATGGAAGCAAAAGTCAATGCCGGTGATGAATCCATTGATATGCGCCGTAAACTTGCGGAATTGTACATGCGTGCAAAACGGTTTGAAGAATGTATCAAGGCATACGAATGGATCGCCCAGAAAATGGGAACTCTTGACCCGACGATCGACCGCTGTATTGAAAAAGCATATGTTGCGATTGTCGATCAGAATATTGAAGAACTCAAGCAGAACAATGCTCCTGAAGAACAGATCGAGGAACAGCGTCAGGCTATTTACAATTACCGGCTCGAACGGTATGAAGAACGTGTCCGCCTTTATCCTTCCGACTTGCTTTGCCGCTTTGAATTGGCAGAAGTCCTCTGGGAAGGAAAACAGGTTGACCGGGCATTGGAACAGTTCCAGCTTGCCCAGCGTAACCCGTCCCATCGTTTGCACGCTATGACTTATCTCGGACGCTGTTTCCATGCCAAAGGTCAGAACGATATGGCTGTGGAACAGTTCCAGAAGGTTGTTGCTGAAATGCCGGTGATGGATGCTGACAAGATGAACACTCTGTATTACATGGGTATCACTTATGAAGATATCGGCGACGACAAAGCTGCGTTGGATTGTTTCAAACAGATCTATTCTGCCAACGTCAATTATCGTGACGTTTCTGCCCGCATGAATGCATTCTATGAAAGACAGAAAGCGGCAAAGGAAGCTGCTGCGGTAAATTGATCGCTGCTTAATTCCGTTTAAGAAGATCCGGATGATATGTAAATATTACATAAGTCCGGATTTTTTTTTATATTTTTTATCTTTTTTTTCTTGAAAAATGACTGAACGGTCATTATATTACGTTTTATTGAAAAAAAAGCGCATAAAACAACATATTATAAAATAAGAAAAGGACTTTGAAAGAAAATGGGCAAAAAAATTACAGGAGTTGTACTTGCCGTACTAGTGATCGGATTTGGTGTTTTTGCCGGTATCCGGGCGTATGAACATCACCAGAAACAGACGATGCAGGAAGCAGCAAAACCGGTAAAAAAAGTCGTGGTCAATATTGCAATGCCGACCCGCAAGACGATGCGTGATGAACGCCGTTTTTCCGGTTCGACTAAAGCCTGGAGTGATTTCAAAGTGGAACCGAAAGTCAGCGGCAAATTGTTGCGGCTTCATTTTGACATTGGTGATAAGATCAAACGGGATGCGTTGATTGCTGAAATCGATGATCGCGAATTCCGTCAGAACGTATTGGAAGCGGAAGCGAATCTGGAATATGCAAAAGCAAAGTTGCTGGAAGCACAAGGTGTAGCAAAATTGAAACGCAATGAATATGAACGCCGGAAATCCCTGATCGAGCTGGATGCCATTTCTTTGTCCGATTTTGAACAGGCGGAAAGTGAAATGAATGCGCAGATTGCAACAGAAAAAATGTGTCAGGCGGATGTAAAACGTTATGAAGCATTGCTCGCTCATGCAAAATTGACCTTGTCTTATTGCAAGATTTATGCAAAATGGGGAAGCGGTGATGATGATGTCCGTTATATCGGTGACCGTTATCTGGATGAAGGTACACTTCTTACAGTCAATACCCCGATTCTCAATATTGTTGAGCTTGGTAAAATCAAAGCGAATGTTGCCATTATCGAACGGGATTTTCCGTTTTTGCGTGTCGGACAGGTTGCGGATATTGAAACGGATGCGTACCCGGGAAGAGTATTTCATGGTTCTATTGCACAGATCGGTAATATTATGGATGACAAAACCCGGAGTGCAAAAGCGGTTATTTCCATTGATAACAAAGATCTCAGTTTGAGACCGGGTATGTTTATCCGTGTCCGTATTATTCTTGGTGAACGTAAAAATGCACAAGTCGTTCCGCTGAATGCAATCGTCCAGAAGGATGACAAGAGTGTCGTTTTCCAGAATGTGGATGGTAAGGCTGTCATGACAGAAGTCAACCTCGGCTTGCAGGATCATGAATTTGTGGAAGTGATCAGCCCGGAATTGAAATATCCTGTCGCAACAATCGGGAATCATTTGCTGAACGATGGGATGCCGATCCAGGTATCTGAACTTTCCCGTATGCAAATGGCAGAAGCCAAATTGGCGGAAGAAAATAAAAAGAATGCAGCTAAGAAGAAAGCGGGTAAATAAGAATGAATATTGCAGAATTTTCAGTAAAACGCCCATTGTTCATCACCATGGTCGCTTGTATTGTGGTGGTGCTGGGGGGTATTTCTCTCCGTTATCTGCCGGTTGACCTGTATCCGGAAATCGACTTCCCTGCCGTTTCTATCAATACGGAATATACCGATGCCAGCCCGGATGAAGTGGAAGAATTGATCACACGCCCGCTGGAACGTTCGGTTAGTGCTGTGACAGGGATCAAAGAAATCCGTTCCTCCTCATCGGAAGAAGTCAGTTCCATTGTCGTGGAGTTTACCTGGGAAACGAATCTGGACGAAGCCGTCTCGGATATTCGTGACCGTATTGACCGTGCCATGCGGCGTTTGCCGGATGAAGTGGACCGTCCGACATTGCGCCGGTTCAATTCTGCTGCCTGGCCGATCATGCGTCTGGGTGTCAGTACCGATATGGATTTGCTGAAAGCAAAAAAGATACTGGAAGACCAGGTACAATATCGTTTTGAACGTATTGATGGCGTTGCCTCTGCGGATATCGGCGGCGGTATGACCCGTGAAATTCAGGTCTTGATCGATGTGGATAAGGCGCGTATGCTCAATGTCCCCATGGAAACCATTCTGGAAAAATTGGAAGATGCCAACGTAACGACTCCTGCCGGTAACGTGAAAAGCGGAACCATGGAAATCCGTATGCGTACCTTGGGAACGTTCACAAATCTTGATCAATTGCGTGACCTGTTCCTGATGACGGCGGCTGACGGTTCCCCTGTCCGGATCAAAGATATTGCCGAAGTCCGTGATACTTACGAAGAAATCACCCGTTATGTTCGAGTCAACGGCAAGCCGGGTATCTTTATTCAGATCTATAAGCAATCCGGCGCAAATACGGTTGCGGTTGCCAAAGAAGTGAAAAAAGAAATTGAACGAATTAACAAAGATATGAGCAATGAATTTCATATCGTAGCGGTCAGTGACTCTTCCAAATATATTCAGCGTTCCATCAATAACGTGGCGGATTCTGCGATTACGGGGGGATTGCTGGCGATTGTTATTCTTTTCCTTTTCCTGTGCAATATCCGCAGTACGTTGATCATTGCGGTCAGTATTCCCCTTTCCATTGTTGCAACATTCGTGCTGGTATATTTCTGTGGATATACGATCAACACGATGACCCTCGGCGGTCTGGCGCTCGGGGTAGGGATGCTGGTCGATAACTCCATTGTGGTGTTGGAAAATATTGTCCGTCTTCACGATGGTGGAATGCGGCGTGATAAAGCAGCTATTCAGGGTACAACAGAAGTTACAGGCGCATTGATTGCCAGTACATTGACCACGGTTGCTGTGTTTATGCCTCTGGTATTTACAAAAGGTATGGCTGGGGTGATGTTCCGCCAGCTTGCTATGGTGATCGTATTCTCTCTGATGTGTTCTTTGGTTTCTGCATTGACATTGGTTCCGATGATGTCGGGCCATTTTCTTTCTGAATACAGTGAAACGAAGAAGAAGGGATTTTTTGCCCGCATTGGAGATCGTCTGTTCCATTGTTTTGACCGGGTGGCAGATTTTTATGCTTCATTGCTGGATGTTGTTTTGCAGCATCGTATTTTGACTGTGATCATATCCCTTGTCATACTTGGACTTTCTTTGTTGCTGATCCCTGTTATCGGGACAGAATTGATGCCGCCGACAGACGAAGGAGAAATCCGTATCAATATGGAAGATGCCGTTGGAACTTCTCCGAAATATGTGAACGATGCCGCAGTGATTGCCGAGCCGTTGATTCGCAAAGAAGTGGAATATTTACGGAATATGACGGTGTTCTCCGGTGCGAACAGCTGGCGTGCGACCGGTGGTCATAAGGCAAACTTCAATATTGAAATGGCTCCGCGGTCAGAACGTGATATTTCCACCGATGCCGTGTGTCAGAAATTGAATAAATTGTTGAATCAATTGCCGGGGATCGTGTTCCGTGTCCGTCCGAAACGTTCTTTCATGGGCGGTGGATCTTCCAGTAATGATGAAATGACCATTGATATCCGCGGATATGATTTTGATACGGCAAATGAATTGGCACAACGTGCTGCAGCAATTGCCAAAACAGTGGAAGGGGTTACCGACGTAGAACTTTCCCGCGATGCCGGAACGCCGGAACGGCGTATTGTTATTGACCGTGAAAAAGCGGAATCCATGAATATCTCTGTCAAGAAAATTGCAGATGTTCTCCGCACGATTCTGGCTGGCAGTGAAGCCGGAAATTATCGTGAAGCAGGGGAAGAATACACGATTCTTTTGAAAGTGAAAGATGCGGATAAACTCAAGCCGGAAGACATTCTTGACCTGACGGTAAAAAATAATAATGGAGATAATGTGATCCTGCGTAACGTTGTTTCCCATTCTCCCACATTGGGACCTGTTACGATCGAACGGAAAAATCAGCAGCGTGTGATTACCGTGAAGGCAAATATTCTTGACCGGGATATGGGCTCTGCGGTTGCTGAGTATCGGGAAAAACTGAAAGCATTGGAACCGCTCCCTGCGGAATTTTCTATTGCATTCAGCGGAAGTTATGAAGACCAGCAGGATACATTCCGGGAATTGCTGTTTGCCTTTATCCTTGCCCTTGTCCTTGTTTACATGGTTATGGTTTGTCAGTTTGAATCCTTGAAAGATCCGCTGATTGTTATGTTCTCCGTACCATTGGCTGTGATCGGGGTCATTGTAGCATTGATGCTGACTTATACCACATTCAATATGCAGTCTTTTATCGGTTGCGTTATGCTTGCCGGTATTGTGGTGAATAATGCCATTCTGTTGATCGATACGGCAAATCTTTTGCGCCGCAGGGATGGACTTTCCCTGACAAAAGCGTTGCGCGAAACAGGCCGCCGCCGTTTGCGTCCGATTCTGATGACGACGCTGACAACGGTTTTGGGGCTTATTCCTCTGGCATTGGGGCTTGGTGACGGCGGGGAAGCGCAGGCTCCTCTGGCGCGTGCTGTGATTGGCGGATTGACCAGTTCCACATTGATCACTCTGTTCTTTATTCCTGCGGTTTATTCTCTTGTGGAAGGACGGAAACTTGCCCGTATTGTAAAACAGAAGCAGAAGAAACTGAAGAAACAGAAGAAAGCGCTTGCCAATGCCGCGGTATAATCAGGAGAAGCGTGAGCAGTTGGCGGAGCAGATGCGTACCACTATTGTGGAGGCGTATGTACGGCTTGCAGACCGCAATATTAATATTTCCATGGAAAGCCTTGCGGCAGAAGTTGGAATCGCAAAAGGCACGTTGTACCTGTATTTCAAGACAAAGGATGAATTACAGCGTGCCGCATTGGCGGAAGGACGGAAACGGATGTTGGAACGGATGATGCAGACTCTGAACAGTCCGTTGTCCGCGCCGGAAAAACTTTGCGAATTTGTGCGATGGATGATGGAAGAGTTCTGCCGTCACCGTTTATTGCGAATGGAATATTTGCGGAATAATAATCAACCGCCGTTACCCCGGAATGTTGTAGCGATTGAGATTCTTACAAAAATCATTCAACAGGGGGTGGATGAAAAAGATTTCCGGGATGTTAATGTTGCTGATACCGTATTCCTGATCCGTTCCTCGATCATCGGTCAATTTGTTTTTTTATTGCGTGATGAGAAAGAACTTGATTTGGAACGGGCGATGTTTATGTTCAAGGATATTACTTTGAGGGGGATCTTGCGCAATCAGGCGTAAGATATAAAGATAAAAAAAAAGAATAAAAAGTGTGAGGTTGAAATGAATTCGCTGTTTTCTTATTATTGTTGTGTCTATTTGCTGTTTTTGATTACAAACGGCTGTTTTTTGTATTCGATTCAGACATGGGATACTCCGACGATTTTCTTAAGCGGTCTGGCCGTTTTATTTTATCCATTACTGGAAACCGCACCTGCCATTATCGGAGGGACGATTGCTGCACTTGCGAAAGCCAAAAAGATTGTGACCGGTATTATACTTTTCCTTTTGGTTGCTCCTTTGCATTTGATTATGTTATTCGATGCCGGATTATATTACCGGTATGGATATCATATCAATATGCACATTATCAATATTTTTACAACGCCCGGCGGTTTTGAAGCCATGGGGATGAAGCCGAATGAGATCCTGACGCTTGCCATAGCTGTCATTCTGTTTCTGTTATTTCATGCCGCCTTGATTTTTGTTTTTCTGCGTTACGGGAAAATTGCATTGCCGCGGAAACTGTTTACCATCCGCAATGGCTGTATTGCGGCTGTTGTATTTTTCTTTATTTTCATTTGTAAGTTTTTCATTTATTCTTATGCACATTACAAAATGAACCCGACGCCGCTTCTGGCAGCGGAAGCCATACCTTTGTATATTTCCGGTTCCACAAGATCATTTTTCAAATCACTGGGAATCACACGGCCGAACCGGGAAGCTGTCCGTGTAAGATTGAGCAAAAAAGCATCCAGTCTGGATGAATATCCGCAGGAAAAAATTCAGCGGACCGGACAGAAAAAATATAATGTGATCTGGATTGCTTGCGAATCCTGGGCGCATAAGATGTTTACACCGGAAATCATGCCGCAAACGACTGCGTTTTCCAAGCGCAGTATTTATTTTCAGAACCATTACAGTGGTGGAAATGTGACGAGACAGGGGATATTTACCATGTTTTATGGTTTGCCGGGAAATTATTGGCATTCGTTTCTTGCCGCCCGGCGGAGTCCGCTTTTTATTGACTGGCTGGAAGAAGATGGATACAATCTGAATTGTTTCACCTCTGCAAAATTTACGTATCCTGAATTTGATCAAACGGTATTTTTCAATGTGCCGACAGAAAATATGGTCAGCGATTCCAAAGGTAAGACTTGGGAACGTGATCAGCGCAATACGGAACGGTTTCTGCAAAATATAGACAAACGCAGTAAAGAAAACAAGCCGTTTTTTGCATTTATGTTTTTTGAATCACCGCATCACCCTTATGATTTCCCGGATAATGCCATTGTGTTTAAGGATTATATAAATCCGTTTAATGCGGCTGAGGCTTCTCCAAAAGATAAAGAGAAGATCATGAAACGCGCTGCCAATGCCTGTCATCACCTTGACATGTGTCTTGGCAGAATTTTCAAACATCTGGAAAACAAAGACCTGTTGAAAAATACAATCGTTGTAGTTGTTGGTGACCATGGGGAGGAATATTTTGAAAAAGGATATTTGGGGCACAGTTCCAAATTTGTCAATGAGCAAACCAAAACCACACTTCTGCTTTATTATCCGGGTGTGAAACCGGAAGTTTATAAAGGGATGAGCAGTCATTTGGATATTGTCCCCATGCTTGCCCGTTTCTTTGGTGTCAAAAACAATCCATCTGTATATTCCTGCGGTTTCGATTTACTTTCAGAGCCTCGTCCGGAACGCAAATATTGTATTATTGCCAACTGGGATGATGTATTTTTTGCCGGAAAAAAATATAAATCATTATTGCCCCTTGATGCGGAAGATTTCGCAAAACAGACCGTAACGGATTCTGAAGACCGGAGACTGGATGATGTGGACCGTTTCTACAAGGAATATAATAAAGATTTGATCCAGGTTCAGAAAGATTTGACCCGGTTCAATGCTCCACGGTAAACGTTCAAAATAATTCCGGCTGGATCTGACAGCTTGAGAGGTCGCCTGCCTGATCTTTCAACCAGGCAAGAAGGGTATCCCGGATATATTGGATTTCATGTTCCGTCAATTCCCTGCCTGTTGGTATATTATGCCATTTTTTCAGGCAATTTCTGCAGCATGTGCCGGTGGCATGTTGGGCAATGAACACAGGGAATCCGCGCATCGGCGTTTGCTTGCCATCATTATGGGGCAGGGCAGGGGCAAGTCGTGTCCGGATGATCTGTTCTGTCTGCCCGGCAATGGTATGCCAGCCTTTCCGGGCAAGCAGTCGGCGATGAGTTTCATTCAGTTTGAAACGGGAACGGAATGAGGATGTTGCCAAACGTTGTTTCAATAACTGATATTCCATCATTTTCTTTTATTGTTATGGTTGGAATTGCCAAGAAGAAATTCAAAATCATCCAGCGTCAGAGCTGCAGCCGCAGTTCCGGCATCTTCCACAACAGATTGGAAGATTTTCCGTTTTTTCTGCTGCAAAGCCAATACCCGTTCTTCGATAGAATCTTTCACTGCCAGTCGGATGCAGTTGACATTTTTTGTTTGCCCGATACGGTGTGTTCTGTCTGCTGCCTGATTTTCTGCCGCCGGATTCCACCAGGGATCACAAAGAATAACGGTATCTGCGGAAGTTAAATTCAAGCCGACACCACCGGCTTTCAAACTCAAAAGAAAGATTGGGATATCCGGTGAATCGTTGAAGGAATCGACCCGTTTCTGTCGGTCTTTTGTTGTTCCATCCAAATATTCAAAACGAATATTTTTGGATTCAAGCCATTCCCGGATTCGTTTCAGCATAGATGTGAATTGGCTGAATACCAGAATTTTGTGTCCGCTGTCCAAACTTTGCAGCAGGATTTCCTGCAGCAAGTCCATTTTTGCGGATTCAGAGGGGACACCATCCGGCAATAATTCTGCGGGGAGCAGAGCCGGATCGCAACAGACTTGACGGAGCCGCATAAGAGATGCCAAAAGAACGACGCCTGACATTTTTGTTTTACCGCTTCGCATATCCTTACATTGAGCCGCGGCTTCTTCTTCCAGTTTTTTATAAATGGTGCGCTGTTTTTCTGCCATATCACAGTAAAGAGTCTGTTCCTGTTTTTCCGGAAGTTCCCGGCAGACTTCTGCTTTCTTTCTGCGGAGCATGTATGGAGCAATCCGTTCCGCCAGTTCACTGAATTGTTCCGGAGTACCCGGGGAATATTTATTGCGGAATTGTGCAAGGGAACCGAAAAATCCGGGGTGAAGAAAATCAAAGATCGACCACAGGTCTCCGGTTGAGTTTTCAAGTGGCGTACCGGTCAAAACCAATTTGTGATCTGCATTGATCTGTTTACAACTTAAGGCATTTGCAGATGCCGGATTTTTAATATGCTGGGCTTCATCCAATACAAGACAGCCGTAATGTTTATCCTGCAGGTGCTGCATATCCCGCTTGATGATGGAATAGGAGGTAATAATCAAATCGCAATCCCGACTCTGTTCCCATTGTTCTTTCCGTTTTGAACCGGAAATGACACTGACGCGCAGGGATGGCGTAAAACGTTCCGCTTCCCGGCGCCAGTTCGCAGTCAGACTGGTCGGGCAGATGACCAGGGCAGGGAGAGTTATTTGCGGATTTTTGACCAATGCGGCAAGCGTTTGGATCGTTTTACCCAACCCCATTTCATCCGCCAGAATCAAATTGCAATTCCGTTGGAACATCCCGGCGATCCAGCGGATCCCGGCTGCCTGATAAGAACGCAGCGTACCATGAAACTGTTCCGGCGGATCTTCTGCGATCCCGGAAGTCAATTGATCCCGTAATTGATCCATATCCACTTTCATCCGCAGGAATTCCACAGGGACTGCGCCGGGGACTGCGCTTGCCAGAGTTGCCCAGAGGACTGCAGTGGAACGGGGAATTTGCAAGATATCGGAATCGGGTCTGTCATCCTCTTTCGGCAACAGTTCCACGTTATCGGCGAACGCGTTGGCAAGATTGCGTATTCCTTCGGGAATTTTCACAAGGGATTCATCATTACCGGGAGAAAGAAAATGTTCATTATGCGCAACATTCTGCACCAGTTTTTTCCATCGGATAGGGACTCCGCCTGAGGAAAGAGCAAAATCCAGCGTAAAATGCGTCTCTGTACTGTTCAAAACTTTGCATTGAAGTGTCATGGGCGAAAAACTTCCGGTCAAGGCGGCAAGAGATGAGGAAATCAGACAATTGCGTTTTTCCCGAAGCCATTTGGGGATCAGTTCATCGACGAACATCCCGATTGCCTCCCGTTCCCTGAGGCACAATTTGACCACACCATGATTTCTGGAGGAATCGACCTTCTGGAATCCGAAATTTTCCAGTTCCCGGATGATTTCAAATTCTTCCTTTGTATTTCTGCGCCAGAATGTTCCATCCGGGGATGCTGCCAGGCGCATTTGATCCGGTTTGCATAAATTTCCATTGTAATCAAAAAAGATTTTCAACGTTAATGTCCCGGTATCGTCGAGCGTTCCATCGTATAATGTCTGGAATTTTTTCTGTCTGACTTTACACCCGGAGGACGGAATGATCTTTACCGGAAAATGATCTTTGGATTCCAATAACGCCAATGCCGTTTTTTCATCACAGGCTTGTATGGTCGTCCTGAGAAATGCCCGGAGCCAATTGACATCCGCATGAGCTGGGACCCACCAGTATTCGCCTAATATCCCAAGCCAACAACCGTTTCTGCCGGTGATGATCTTGACATTTTCCAGAGGCAACGGGCTGTTATTGACGGCGATTGCGGATTTCAGGATATACCCGCCGTTACGCAGTTTTTCCACCAGTAACAATGGTTCTGCTGCATTTTGATGGATCACAACGGCTTCCCCCATCCGTGTAAAACGGGGAAATCCGGCAAGACAGTGGAAGAAATCTGCACATTGTTCGGAGTCAAGAGTCAAATCTCCATCATCCTGTGCCGCATTCAGAGCCAGGAAACGGATGATTTGCTGATCCTGCAGGGAAAATGCGCTGAGCTGTAAAGAGACAGCCAAACTTTTTTCAAAATACAAATGACGTAAATTATTCAAATTACCAAGGTAATCCCGTTTTGCCGTCTTCAGTGTCACCGTCAGCGGAACACGTTCCCATTTGCTCGGGAGATGTGGAAATTCACTTTTTGCATGAATGGTCACATACGCCGTATCTTCCTGAAGCATCCGCCCTATCAATTCATCCAATCCGGCGAAACGCAACCCTGCATAACGTGCAGGAGGGTCTGCGGCAACTTCCTGTTCTTTGTATTTGATGGTATATTTTGCATGATATAACGCAGAAGCCATTGCATGACAGCATATTTTTACATCTTTTGCGCCGCAGCTGCATGTGCCGGAGAATGGACCTTTGGGAAAGCCGTGCAATTCGCTGCGGTGGATCATGCCATCCGCATCGCGGCAGACGGCGCGCAAAACGCCGGGCATGGATTCCATACAGCAGAGCATACCGCCATGATGCAGCAAATGTTTTGCTTTTTTGAAGTTTTCTTTTGAACTTGCCGCCATCAGACGGGCTTCAAAACTTTCACTCATACAACAACTCCGGAGATAATTTATAAAGACGAATTTATAACAATAGCACAATTTTTAAAAAATAAAAGTCCGGAACCGGGAAAAATACAAAATTTTGCTTCTTTTTTTTCATCTTTGAGGCATATTTGTAATTTTTTTTTATTTATATTTGCATATCAGGCAAACGCATGTACTGTATCCCGTAAAACAACCATCCATATTTGTAGAGGGAAAAATTATGATTTTTTTTAATATTTTTCAATATTGCCACTTTACTTTTTCGTTTCGCAAAGTATATTACGCGGTGGTAGGTAGTATAGAAAGGCAAGAATTAGGCATGAGAAGAAAATTTAATCCTAAACGAAGTATAAAAAATTGTACGATTGCTGATATTGATTTGCTTTCTATTCTATATTCTACAGTCGGTTACGGAGGAAAACCTCATCATAAAAAGAATCCTGGTGATTTCAAATTGGATCCTCCAAGTGATCCAAGACCGAACAAATCGCTTTGCGATGTTGTCAAGGTTTTTAAGAAGCAAGAAGCCTTGAATTTACTTCGCGAGGGAATTAGAAGAGGTTTGATCAGTAGTAATATTAATGGGAATAGCTTTCCAAAAAACATTTGGTCTGTAATTGAGATGGAAGATGGGAAATTGATTCCATTGGAATCCCAAATAGAGAATCCTGAAATTGGAACTTATCATGGATATCCTTTGCCTCCAACAGATCCTATGCATGATTGTGTTCTTGAACGATGGAGATCATCACAATGTCTAATCTGAAAATAACAACCAATTGGGTGAATTCTGATGAAAAAGATGTTTTATTTGCTCAAACGGCATCAAATTTGCAGATTGATGTAAATAGCATTCCTCTTACAAAAAATGTCAATATCTGGACTCGAAAAGTTGAAGATCATATTGTAGTTTCAACATATCCTCTTGCTGAATGGTTTGCTTATTATTGGTGGAGATTGGAAAATGAATTAATGCCAGGTTCTCATACTGAAATAACTTGGCGTTTTGCACATGAAATTGGTTCTGCAAATCACGGTTTTGTTTGGCCTAAAGTCGCTTTTGCTTCAGATGGTGAGGCAATGAATATTTATTCAAAGGTAATTCCTATGCCGGGACAATCGGTAGAGTATATTGGCGAAAGAGATGATGCTCAAACTTTACCGTTGACTGATTTTCAAAAAGAAGTTTCTGCTTTTATTTCAAGTACGATAGAACGTCTCGGAGAACTCCCTTCTGAATTAAAAGAGATGTGGCATATTGTACAGGAGGAAATCAGCGATCCCGAAAAGTGTATCGTTAGAAAAATAGAAGCTGCATTAGGTTTTGATCCAGAAGAATGTCCAGAAGATTTGCTCAATAAGGTCTTTGCTCTTCAAAAACAAGTTGGAAACAGTTCGACTAAAGAAGTTGCCCCATTTTTGCGTGAGGAATCATTTAGGGATGGTTTGTTAGGAGTCAAAGGATTTTCTAGTTCTTTGTCAATTCTTTCTGATGAAATACAAATTGATAAAACAAAAAATTTGTTACCTTGGCAAGAAGGGGTTGAAATTGCTCGGCAGATTCGTAAAAAATTACATTTAGGGGAAAAACCCCTAGTTGATTCATGTTTGAGGGATTTGTTGGGTATTTCCCAAAAAGATTTTGATGCCTACGGTGCCATGAAAGATTCTTTGCCTGTTTCTGTCGGGAAAAATGCCAAAGGGAGTAGTTTTGAAATAATTCCAAGAGCAAAAACAAGAAATACTGGAAGACGTTTTGAGTTGGCAAGGTTACTCGGTGATGCATTAATAAATGATTCGCGGAAAGATGAATGGTTAATTTCTTCCGATTATCGTTCAGCTAGACAGAAACGACAAAGGGCTTTTGCTGCTGAACTTCTGTGTCCCATAAACGCTCTTGAAGGTTATCTGAATGGAGATTATTCAGAAACTAAACAAGAAGCTGCCGCTGATCATTTTTATGTAAGTGATTATACAGTAAAAACCTTACTTGTAAATTACGGCAGAATTGAACGAGAATCATTTATGCCTTACGCAATTTGATTTACATCCTAAAATAATGTTAGATTTGAAAAAGTTCTTTCGGCTTACCGGAAACAGGTGAATTTCACTGATGAATTGAAGCCAACTTACATTTCTAGTGCTACTTGGTTCAAAGCTGTGCTGCCGAATTTGAATTATTCTCTTTCATCATCAGCAAAAAGTAATGATTCTACTCGGGAAACAGGTAGGAG
>JAFVSW010000218.1 GCA_017503545.1 Lentisphaeria bacterium
GGAAGAAAAAATTCTTGCTCAAATGGATCAGTATGGAATCGAAAAATCATTTGTCCTTGCCACACCGGATCATCCCCGCTATACAACATTCGGGCTTGTCGGAACGAATGAAGAAACGTCAAAACTGGTGGCACGCCATCCGGATCGGCTTGTAATGGCGTTATATGTGGAACCACGGAATGTAATGGAAGCGCAGACGCAGATCCAGCGTTTTTATGATCGGGGCGGCAGATTCCTGAAAATGTGGCCTGGACACGGATTCTCACCCGACGATCCCATGATCTATCCGGTTTGGGAAAAAGTCAACGAACTGAAAATGGGTGTGATTTTCCATGCCGGCTCCATGGGAGTCCGACCTCAACTGGGCGACAAAATCAACCGTATGGCAGGGATGAATGCGAAATATGGCCAGCCGATCCTGCTGGATCAGCCTGCGCGGATATTTACGGATATTACTTTTGTGATCGCACACACGGCATATCCCTGGACGCTGGAAACATTTGAAATGGCGTATATGTTTGACAATATTTACGTTGATTTCTCCTGTGATCTGGGGTATGAGGCGTATAATCTCATCGACAAACTGCGTCCCGGCAGACTTGCCTGGAATCGTTTTATGTTTGCTTCCGATACCGGCGGCTATGCCGGAAAATTTGTGGAACGTTGGACGGAACTCATGAAAAATCCGTTCTTTGCACCCCATACGGAAGATTTCTTCTATAACAATGCCGTTCAGCTCATGAAGCGTGTCGGACTTGAAGGTTGAAAATGACACCGCAGAAAATTTTTGAGTTGTTCTGTGAACTTGTGACCACAGACAGTCCCACCGGTGATGAAGCATTGCTCCGGGAAAAATTACAACAGAAATTGCAGTCGTTCGGCGCAGAAACAGAAGTGGATGACGCCGGAAATCTGCGTGGTTTTCTCCCCGGCACTTTGGAGTTGCCCGTCAAAATGTTTTCCTCTCACATGGATACAGTGGAGCCGGGCAGGGGCGTCAAAGTGATATTGGACGCTGACGGCAGAATCCATTCCGATGGGACGACCATTCTGGGGGCGGATGATAAAGATGGTATCACTGCCATATTAGCTGCATTGGAATCCATCCGGGCGAAAAACCTTCCTCATGGTCCGCTGGAATTTCTGTTTACGGTTGGCGAGGAAAAAAATCTGAACGGGGCAGCCCGTATCAACCCGGGTTGGCTCCGCAGTAAATTTGCGTGGGTAATCGACGGTCCGGGGGAAATCGGGACGATTTATGCCAATGGCGTTGGAAAAATCGGATTTACCATTGATGTAAAAGGCAAAGCGGCACATGCGGGTATCTGCCCGGAAAAAGGAATCAATGCCTTTGTGCTTGCATCGCAGGGGATCATGGGGATGCAGCCGGGGAACTTCGGGGATGCCACGATGAATTACGGGAATATTCATGGCGGGATCGCCGACAATGTGGTTCCGGATCATGTCACGCTCACGGGCGAAATCCGTTCCAGCAATCCGGCACGCATCCGTGAACTTCAAAAAAAATTGTGTGATCATTGGAAACAATGGGGCGAAGTTGCGTTTACTGAGGGATATCCACCTTATGAATTGGAGAATCCGGCATTGATCCGTCATACAGAAAACGTATTGCAAGCAGCCGGTTATACGCCGCACTTGAAACGTTTCTTTGCGGGGAGCGATGCCAACTATATTTCCAAGTTGGGGATCGATGTCTGTCTTCTTGCCACGGGCAGGGCGCAGAATCATACTCCGGCGGAAACGACGACGTTGGAAAATCTGGAGAACCTGGCATTTGTAGTGGAACGCCTGATGTTATCGTGATGGGGATTTTTTCTGCTTGCAAAAGGGGGCATTATCACAAAAAATTTGCTTTTTTGAAAAAGTGTGCTATATTATGCACATGAATAATTTATGCGGAGGAGTTCGGATAAATGAAACAGAAAAAAAGCATTTTGTGCGGTAAAAACGGCTGGCTTTTGCCTGTCGTGATGTTTCTTCTTTTTCTGTCATTTCCTCTTCATGGGGAACAGGAATGGAAGAAACGCAATAAGTCATACGACCCGATGATTGAGCGTATTTCTGCAGAATATGGTTTGAAAGCAACATTTATTCAGGCATTGATTTGGCAGGAAAGCCGTTTTAAGGCAAGAGCCACGGGCAGTGTCGGGGAGATCGGTTTAATGCAGGTTCGCATGTCAACCGTACGGGATTGGGCAAAGGCGCATAAACGCCGTGTTCCCTCCAAGCGTATGGTATATAATACGGAATTGAATTTACGTATCGGCATCTGGCGAATTGATCAGGCATTGAAGAACTGGGAAGGGTATCCGGAGCAGGTTCTTCTGGCTTTATGCGAATATAATGCGGGACGGACTGCTGTTCTCCGCAGTCTGGCGCATTATGATGGTGATGTGGGGAAAATGCTCCGGTACAGCAAGTCGGGTAAGTATGCAAGAGAAGTTGCTTCCACGTTTGAAACCCTGGTACGCCAGGGAATACCGAAGAAGATCGCTTCCCTGCAATAACATAAGTAACAATGGAAAGGATTTTTGCACCATGCCCAACATTGACCGTTCTTTTTTACAAATACAGAGTTTAGGGGAATGTCTGATTCAGTCACCCCTGGAGGAATCAGAAGTCCGTTTCGTCAGCGATGAAGAAGCGGTTCTGCTGGAACGTGAATATACAAAACTTGTTGAAATGCAGAAAACAAACGGGCAGATTCCCGTGTTTGAAGTCGCGGGGCCGCGCAGAATGTTGTTTCATAATCCCCATTGGAGCAAAGCGGCGATTCTGACTGCCGGCGGATTATGCCCCGGATTGAATAATGTGATCAAAAGTCTGACACTTGCATTGAAAAGTTACGGTGTGCCTCTTGTGTACGGGATTCCGTACGGATATGCCGGGCTGAATCCCAATTGCCAGACAAAGCCGATTACACTTGACCGTGAAACGGTGGATGATATTCATGAACAGGGCGGAACGATTCTCGGTTCCTCCCGCGGCGCACAGGATCCGGTCGTCATGTTGGAAACGCTGGTGCGTATGGATATCAATATGCTGTTTTGTGTTGGTGGTGATGGTACATTGCGCAGTGCCCATGCCATTGCGGAAGAAGCGGCGAAACGCAAGTTGAACATCAGCGTGATCGGGATTCCGAAAACGATTGATAATGACATCAGTTACATGGATCGCACCTTCGGATTTGAAACTGCGGTTTATGCCACGAATTCCGTGATCGTTGCCGCTCATAACGAAGCAAAAGGTGCCTACAATGGCATTGGTTTGATTCATGTAATGGGGCGTGACAGCGGATTTATTGCTGCTTATGCCGCTTTGGCAAATACCCATGTGAACTATTGTCTTGTGCCGGAAGAAAAGTTTAATCTGGAAGAAGGCCCCAATGCATTGCTGCCGCATTTGATGGATCGTCTGGCGCGCCGGAAACATGCGGTAATCATTGTCGCAGAAGGTGCGGGGCAGGATTTGATGGCAGGGGAGCGTGAAATTGATAAATCCGGCAATGTCCTGCATAAAAATATCGGAATGTTCCTGAAACAGAAGATCAAGGAATATGCGGATGCTCATCATGTGGAAGTCAATATCAAATACTTTGATCCCACCTATCAGATCCGTGGAATTCCTGCTATCGGTGCGGACGCCGTGTTGTGCCATCTGCTTGCCCAGAATGCAGTACACGCAGCCATGGCAGGCAGAACCGATATGGTGATTGCACAATGGGGTGATGGTTTTACCCATGTGCCGATTCCGGTTGCGGTAAAAGAACGGAAAAAGATCGACCCCAACGGTACGTTGTGGCGCAGTATCCGTCTCGGCACCTGGCAATAACGGTATTCGCCTTTATTTCTGAATAAAACCGGATGAGAAACAGTTATGCTGTTTCCATCCTGTTTTTTTTATTGCGGAGTTGATTTCCATACGAAATCGTGCTATATTATGTTGTCATGAATGATGATGGAACAAATGAAATCAAGACTGGATTTATAAGAGTTATGACATATAAGGCGGCGATTTTTGATTTGGACGGCACGTTGCTGGACAGTATGAGTATCTGGGATAATCTTTGCGGTAAATTTTTGCAGCGGCATAATATCGACCGGGAAATCGATCTGGAGAGCAAACTCGGAGTGACCACCATCCGCAAGGCTTTGGAATATGTCATAAAAGAATGTTCTGTTGATATTTCTTTGGAAGATGCCTATACAGAGACCTGGCAGATCGTGGAAGAATTTTACCTTAATAAAGCACAGCTCAAGCCGGGGATCCTTGCCATCCTGGATCGTTTGCAGCAGAAGCATATCCCCTGCGGCGTGATCACTGCAACGGAATCGGGATTGGTCATTCCGGCATTGGAACGGATTGGTTTGCGTGGGTATTTTAATGAAATATTCAGTTGTGCGGATATGCAGACTTCCAAACGGACACCGGATGTATTCTTTCAGATGTCACAAGTATTAGGTGCAGCACCGGTTGATACAATTGTGTTTGAGGATGCTTTATATGCTGCTGCTACTGCAAAGAAGGCGGGGTATTCCATTGCTGCGGTGTATGATGCAACAGAAAAAAGTCCGCAAAAATTAAAAGAATGTGCAGATTGGTATTGTCAAAGCTGGGAAGAGTTTCCCCTGGATATTTTCTGAACGTTATCACAAGGAACAGAAATGATGAATGAGATGATCCGCAAAATAGCTTTTCATTACGATAATCTGGTATTGGAAGATAATGACCCGTTCCGGGATCCGCCGGAAATGAAGGCGTATATGGATGAATGGGATGGACCGGAATTTATAGCCATGCTCGGATTGACCGGCAGAGAAAAAGTGTTGGAAATCGGCTGCGGGACGGGCAGACTTGCCGGTTCGATCATGAATTCCTGTAAAGAATATGTCGGGTTGGATGTTTCTTCTGTTTCCATTGAACGGGCAAAAGTCAATCTTGCCGGTGTGCCGGGGAAAGCGGCACGTTCCTTTTTGTGCGGTGCGTTTCCATATTATCCGGTCAAACGTAAATTTGATGTGATTTTTTCCGCTTTGACTTTTTTGCATATAGAAGATAAGGCGGCGGCAATGGCATGTATTGCTTCTTTGCTTCTGCCGGGTGGGCGCGTTATTCTTTCTCTGGATAAGACCCGGGAAGAAGATATTGTGTATGGCGACCGTATCGTTCCGGTATTCCGTGACACACCTGTCCGGATCATGAAAGCTTGTGCCGGAACTCCATTGAAATTTGCAAAACGCATTGAAAAAGAAAAAGCAACATTGATGATGCTTACGCTTTGAGTTCAATAGAAACGGAATACAGTACGTTTTAGAAAGTTCCGTTCTGAATGAATATTTTGCAATCTTTTTTTTTCGCAGGGTAATTCACAATTTGAAATAATATCAAACTGTGATATATTAACAGGTTCATTTAAACTATCACATTTAATAATCTTGAGGAATTCAGAATATGCTCAGCGATATTGAAATCGCCAGAAATGCCGTTATTCGCAACATTTCCTGTATTGCGGCAGATCTCGGTTTGAAGGAAGATGATTACGAGTGTTACGGCAAATACAAAGCCAAACTGTTTGCCGTTTCCGCTCCGCGTAAAGCCAAACTTATTCTTGTAACTGCCATGACCCCGACGAAACAGGGGGATGGTAAGACGACAATCTCCATCGGGCTTGCGGATGGTTTGCGTAAAATCGGCAAGAAATCCATTCTGGCATTGCGTGAACCGTCTCTCGGTCCTGTATTCGGGATGAAAGGCGGAGCTGCCGGCGGCGGGTATTCTCAAGTTGTTCCTATGGAAGATATCAATTTGCATTTTACCGGTGACTTCCATGCGATTACCAGTGCAAACAATCTGCTCTGCGCCCTTATCGACAATCATTTACAGCAGGGCAACACGCTCGGGATCGACCCGCGTACCATCACATTCAAACGCTGTCTTGATATGAATGACCGTGCGTTGCGTCATGTGGTCATTGGTATGGGTGGGAAATCCAACGGCGTTGTCCGGGAAGATCATTTCTGCATCACAGTTGCGTCAGAAGTCATGGCGGTATTCTGTCTGGCGACCAGCCTTGAGGATTTGGAAGAACGCCTCGGCAATATCACCGTTGCGCAGACTTATGATAAACGCGAAGTAAAAGCACGGGATTTGAAAGCCCAGGGTGCTATGACGGTTTTGCTGAAAGAAGCATTCCGGCCTAATCTTGTTCAGACATTGGAAGGTACACCGGCAATCATTCACGGCGGTCCATTTGCCAATATTGCGCATGGTTGTAATTCTGTTCAAGCCACAGATACCGCAATGCGTCTTGCCGATTATGTTGTTACGGAAGCCGGATTCGGCAGTGATCTCGGCGCGGAAAAATTCCTTGATATCAAATGCCGGAAAGCCGATCTTGCTCCTTCCTGTGCCGTTCTTGTTGCCACGATCAAGGCAATGAAACTCCATGGCGATGGTGATATGAAAACCGGTTTTGCCAATGTGAAAAAGCATTTTGATAATCTCCGGAATATTTTTGGTCTTAATGTTGTGGTCAATCTTAACCGGTTCGGCAACGATACGGAAGAAGAAATCGCATTGTTCCGTCAACTCTGTGGGGAAAACAATATGGCTTGTTCCGTTTCCACCGGATTTGTTGATGGCGGTAACGGTTGTATCGAACTTGCGGAAAAAGTGGTGGCAGAAGCGGAAAAGAAATCGCAGCCGCAATTCCTTTACGAGCTTTCTGATTCCATTGAAGAAAAAATCAATAAGATCGCCCGCAAATGCTATGGAGCGGACGGCGCAGTGTTTCCGACTGCTGTCCTCAAAAAATTGGAAAATCTTGCTCCGGAATATGCGAATTATGCGATTTGCATAGCAAAAACGCAGTATTCCTTCTCCGATGATCCGAAATTGCTCAATGTCCCGGCAAATTTCAAAATTAATGTTCGTGATATTGATATTAAGAGCGGTTGCGGATTTATCGTGGTGTACCTGGGGGATATTATTACCATGCCGGGCTTGCCGAAAGTTCCCAATGCGGAAGTGATCAAATTGGTGGATGGGGAAACGGTCGGACTTTTCTGATCGGACTTTGAAAATAAGGTTCTTCGACGGTTTGTACCAGAACAGAGCAGAAAATAGAAGAAAATTGAAAGACGGATTTGAAAAAGTCCGATGGTGCTCATAAAACTAATCCGTCCTGATTTTATAGCACAAACCGTCGAAGAGGCAGAAATTTTTCGATGCAACAAATTTTTGGCCTCTTGCATAAATAACATTGTCAAACTGAAATGGGCGGCATTTTCAGGTGCCGCCGCTGATGTTTTACTTTTTGTCAGAGTTTTCAGCCGGGAACTTTATTTTGGCGATCCAGATGGAGTTATCGCTGCCGTATTTCATGCAGATCGTGTAATCGGATGGTTTCGGAGCGTTGGTCTGCATCCATTCGGCGGCAACGATCCATGCTTCATTTTCATTGATCTGCATACAGCCGAAGTTGCCGAGTCTGGCACCGCGTTCAGGGATGGTGATTATTTCGGTACTGCGGATAAGGCACATACGTTCCGGATCAAATTCAGCCATATAAAGCGGCGCACGGTGGCGGAAAATATGGTTGTTTTTGGCATCTCTGCGGGTGTAGACCATATAAAGTTTCCCTCCGCCGGTGATCCAATGCTGCTGGGTGCAGTAGTTGCCGGACAATTTGCCGTCATCAAAACGGAGATCTCTCAAGCCGGTATAAGTCAATCCATCATTACTGTAAGCGACGTATCCTTTGCGGTCATTACGCAGGGCGAGGATATATTTACCCTTGTGAAATACGATGGACGGTTCACCAAGTCCGCGGGGGATTTTTACGCTTAGGCGGGAACCGATCTCTTTGAGCTTGAGTTCCTTGCCATCAAAACTGCACTTGAGTACAAATGATGAATAGCAATGTTCGGGTATTGCCAATTCTTCAGCGGTTGCTCCGTAAACCGGGATCAGCAGATCGCCATCGGGCAGCTCCATTGCCTGTGCCGAACCGGAACCGCAGTTGTAATACAAATTGCCTTCCGGCATTTTCAGTTCCTGATACGGACTCCATTCTTCTTTAGCCGGGTCGTAAACACTCCATAAAGTATGACGGGGACGGTTTGGCGTCAGTGTGGAAGTTCTGCCTTGCATTTTGTAAACGACGCTGTGACCGATAAGAATTATTTTTCCGGTTTTTTTATGGTAAAGCGGCGTGGCATCGCTCATTACTATTTCATAACCGTCATTATATTTTTTGCGGATCAACGTGGCGGATTTTTTGAAGTCGCTCCATGTTTTGCCGTAATCTGTACTTCTTCTCATCAACAGACCGGAAAAATCATCACACCCTTTTAAATAAAGCGGCTGTGAAGTCATGACTGCCAATCCATCCGGAGTCATCGCGGCGCGGGCATGAACATAGCAGAAAATACCTTTGAAATCATTTTTTATCTGCTGTAAAGTTATTTGCGGAGCTTTGCTATTTGATGTGTCTAGTTCTGCTGCGGAAACAAACCCGATACAAGACGGCAGTAAAAGTGAAAGTGTGATATCTTTTGAAATCATAATATCCTCTCATTGTAAAACGGTCATTATGCCATACAATAGCATTACCTGCTATGTGCGCCTGCCCCTATGGGCTGAACAACTTTTATAATAAGATTGGTGTAAATGCTTTTTTCTTAATCTTGCCTCTATTTGCAGGTTTGCAAATACCAAAATAAACTTCATCCGGAGTTTTGTACTGTAATGCAGAATGAATTCGGCGAGTATTGTAAAAATTTACATAATGCTGAACTCCGAACCGCAGTTGCGGCAGACTGACATAATCCTTGATTTTGATGTCTTCGTATTTCAACGCCCACCGGAAACGCTCCATTTTCAGATCTCAACAAGAGTTTTCAGGCATTTTTGAAGACTTTTGAAATTGCCTCTCATAATAAAACGATCCTTTCTTTGTTTTAATGTAGCATCGTTTTACACCTTGTCAAGTTGTCCAGTTTTCGGGGTCAACCGCAATTCCATTCTTTCATGATCATGAACTCTTTATTTATGAATTACTTGACTGCGTTTGCATATTTTTCCATGATAGCGGAACAATTGGCACCGATCGCAATGACATCGGCTCCACAGTTGACAAAGTCAAAGCCTTCTTCGTAGCATTGTTCCAGACTGGGCAGGGAAACCGTACCTGCGAACTTGCCGTATTTGTGTGCTGTTTCAACGATCAGTTTGCGGACACGGTGAATTTCCGGATGATCAAATTCTGCCGGATGACCGATGGCATGGCTGAAATCACCGGGGCCAAAGAAGATCATATCAATCCCATCCAGCTGGCAGATTTTATCCAGTTCTCTCAACGGTTCCGGATCTTCGATCTGGACAATCACAAGGCGGTTTTCGTTCATAAAACGAATGTATTCTTTGAAATCCAGTTTGCCGTAAAGTCCATCCGCATTGCCGCCATCGACCGGTCTCAACCCCAACGGCTGAAAACGCACTGTGTGAACCAATTCTTCTGCTTCTTCATAACTCATCAGATGGGGGATCATGATTCCCGTTGCATCGGCTTCCAACGGGCGGATATAATCGCTGTAAGAACCTTTCGCCACACGCACGATACAATCGCAATCGTATGCTTTTGCCGCAAGGATCTGATTGCACATGATGCTGTGATCCGTCGGCACATGTTCCTGGCAAATCCAGATGGCATCGAAACCGGACATTGCCGCAATTTCTGCAACGCGGGGGCACCCCAGATTCAGTTTGTAAGAAATGGCTTTCTGACCTTTTCTCATTTTTTCAAGAACGCGAGATTTACGTGGTGTGATCATATTTCTTTTTCCTTATGTTACGTTATGTTTTTATTTACTGTTTTCCTTGTTGAAATAACTCTGCAAGTGGGAACGGATCAATTCGGTCAGTTTGGGCAGATCTTTCTTCTCAAGTGCCTCTACTATGTCAAAATGTTCCTGATAACCGGATTCCCGGCGGTTGATAAAAGAATGTTTCTCCAGGAATTCGTTCTCAAAAAATTCAATGACCAATGGAATCATGGAGTCGATCAGGGCATTATGGCTGAGCTTCATAATCTTTGTGTGGAATTCGATATCGGTCTCCCGCAGCAGTTTTTTATTTTTATCCGCCGTCGTTGCCGTTTTTGTGGAAAGTGTACAGATTTTCTCACATAACCGGGTCAATTCTTTAATATCCTGTGTGGTGACATGCTTAATGGCTCTTTCTGCACACCCCAGTTCCAACGTGAGACGCAGATGCGCCAAATCCTGAAATGTATGAGGCGAAATCGCCAGAAACGGCTTGTATCCGGCATACGCATCATGGGGTATAAGCCGGGCGACAACTGCGCCTGTTTTCGGTTTGGATTCGATGATTCCCAGCGTACGGAAATGCTGTAATGCTTCACGGGTGATATTTCTGCTGATTTGTAATTGTTCTGCAAGTTCCCGTTCACTGGGCAATGTATCGCCGACATGCATAGTTTCCGCAATAAAATTGCCGATCGTTTCAATGGCAATATCCACTGTGTTTTTACATTTTACCGGTTGCAGTACCATAATCAAGTTTTTCCTATATGATTTTTTTAATCTGGTACTACCATACATCCAGTTAAATGAAAAATCAAGTCCCCCATCCGAAAAAAATTAGAATTTTTTGTCTCATCGACGGTTTGTGCCATAGAAATAAAAAAGTGGGGAAAAGTAAAAAGGTAAGGCGTGTAGACAAAAAAATGGTGCATCCATAGGGATTTGAACCCCAAACCTGCTGATCCGTAGTCAGCTGCTCTATCCAATTGAGCTATAGATGCACGTTTGAAAGCGTATCACTTTCGATATGACATTAATATACTACGCAATTTGAAAAATGCAAGTCGAAAAATGAAAAAAAATGAAAAAA
>JAFVSW010000219.1 GCA_017503545.1 Lentisphaeria bacterium
ATAAGCGATAAAGTTCTGATACATATTCACTATCAACCTTATTGCGCGCATCTTCAACAGCTTTGCGGATCGGGTTATCTTTCAGAATTTCAGCACTATTGAAAAATTTATTTTCGGCTTCTGTTACAGTCTTATTGATTGTTCCGCCGGTATAAAATTCATAAAGCGGAGTTTGTTTTTTAGCCAAATCCATCAGCATAGCGCTCCAGAGAGGAGTTTCCCCTGTCCCGTCAGAATGCCATGCAATAGTGTTGTCAATCATAGCTGCGAGTTCTTTACTGGAAGAATTTTGAGTTTTATATTCTCTTGCGTATTTGGCAAGTTCAGAATATGTCAATATTTTAAAGCATCTGTCTACCTCATTTTTTTCAGGACGTTGCTGATCTTTAAGTTGCTTATTTATAAAATCAACTTTTTGTTGCGACCATTTGTCTTTTTTGAATTTAAATAGTTCATCCCAACTATTATTGAAAACATTAATGAAGCCTTTTTTCTCTATGTCTTTTTTCTGTTTATCAGTCAGTAACAACAAAATACGCGGTTGTTCGGGACATTCCTGTTTGGCGATGAGATATTCTTTGGCGAGCTGGGCGTAGTTGAATGCCGCTCCGTCACGCATTCCTTTGGCTTCAATCATAACGAGGAGATTTTTTCCAACAATCCAGCCGTCCGGTTGTACCAGACGGAGATGATTATCTTCAGAATCACCGTGTATTAAATCTTCAAATGTCAATTGAGGAAACCAAAAATTGCTCTGAACACCTGCAACTTCGTATTCTTCACATTTAGCATCTCCCCAGCCACATTGTTTAAGCAAGCCAGAAATAAAAGCGGGTTCAATAAATGCCATCGACATCAAAATATCTGCGGAAAGAGCATCTTCAGAAAAACGACCGCCTTCTTTGTTTTTTCCTTTACCATAATCTGCATTTATACGGCAATTTAAGTTATTTTCTTTGGATGTGCCACGGTAAAATGCCCAAGATTCTGATTCCAGAAATGCTTGGATTGGAGTAAGTGCGATGTGTTCAGACAAGATTTTGTTCATTCTTTATGGTCTTTCAATATTTGCAATCATAAATCATTAACGATTCTCTCGGCCATCAACTGAATGTGATTTTTTGCAGCATCCGCCAATTTCAGGTAGCCCTGACTCGACAACTTACCCATTGCCGCAGCTAACGCCATGCGGGAATCTTCGGTGTTTTCAAACAGCATTTGAAAAAACATCCGCCGGAAGGTTTGACGGGTTTCATCATCTGCTTTTTCAAGTTGCCCCGTTATACTTCCCATTTCGGCAAGAGCTGTTCTGTAAACATCATTTGACTGCTGAATAAGGTCTTCAGTATTGCCGGAAATCACACTTTTAAGCATATCGTCCGTTACAATTTGCAACAATTGATATGCAATCTTTGCATTAACTTCTTCCGTTTGATTACTCATTATTTTCTCCGTTTCTTTTTTTGTTTACAACTCTATCTCTGGTTTTGTAAAATTCGAAAATGACAAGAAACTATATGTTAATGTAATTCGTAATATGATCTTTGTCAATCATTTTTCTTTTGGCAAATGTTCTTTTTCTTTATCACTGGTCAAAATTCTTCAATCTCAAAACAAATACCACAATCAGAAGGCAGCAAATTTTTGATGCTCTGCAATTTGAATTCTGCGTATTCTCGGTTGTAAACTCCGAGCAGTGTATTAGTTTCATAAAGAATGTGTAAAACCAGATGAAGCCAGCTCATTTCTGATAATTCTGGAAATGCTTGACGCAGCCACAATTTGATTTTTTCCGCGTGCTCATCTTTGGGAACCGCCGGATAAAAGGGTGTACCGTCGTTATCCTGATCGTATGGTCGCAAATTAACCAGATGTAATTTTACCGGATCAATGATTCCACTTTGGGCAGTTAATTCCGGTCGATAACGTAGTAAGTGATCAAGTTCTTCTGCTTCAAACATTTCAAACGGACAACGGTCAGCGTATTCCGGACACTCAAGAAGCAAAAACAGCCAATTCCCACTTAAAAATCTGGAAAAATCACAATATGGTTCGCACCATTTGCATACAACACCAAAATATCCCAACGCATCCACCCAATGCTGTGGTTCAAGTTTTTTATCGCAGCCGTATTGTTCAAATTCAGTTTTGGAAATGGTTTCAGAGAGGATAAGCTTCAAAATCCCGTCTCCAGAAAACTGTGTTTTGTTCTCGGCATCCTTAAAGGCAAGCCAGCCATGCCGAATCAGTTCGATCTCTTCATCAGCAGTCAAATCCGGATGATTTCTCTGGAAAGATTCCAGTAAATCCGGACGATATTCCAATACTTCCAGTTGCTCGCTCCTAGTGAAACTGTTGAACATTTCTTCCGTAATGATTTCCGGATTACCAACGATTTCATAAAACTCAAATTCTTTCATACGCTCACCACCATAGCATTTTTGTTATTAAGTCTTGACATACCCCAAACGAAAGTTTCATTCCGCTTTCATTCTGCAAACTCAGGATAATTTGCCCTACATACCTATATGACATTTTTAAAAATTTCTATCAATTTTTTTGTTGCATACAAGGATTTTTATTACCTTAAAAAAACTGCAAGGACTTAAAAAAAGTGTTTTGGAAGTGCCGTTGAATCCTTGAAAAATGATAACTTCATAAGGACTTATTTGCATATTTTGAGCAGAAAGTTTGTCAGAATATCATCTCTGCATACCAGTAAAAGTGCGGCAAACTCCCGCTATCAAGGATTGGAGTTTACTGCTGTTCCCCTGACAGGTATTGCCCTGTAAAAACCAACTTTTTTCACTTCCATTTCTTTCCCTTATAAGAGTCCGAAGCAGAGATTTTCGGTTTCGCCGCCTGTTAACCTCCAGGATTTTGTCTGAAATCTGTCTGAATTCTGACTTTTTCTGAAAAGTGTAAAAATCAAGGTTCTTTTTGTAAGTGATTGATTATTAACAAAGTCTTGTTTTTGTACCTTACCGTGCAAGGGGGAAGTTACGAAAACGGAGCGTGTTTTTACCAGTACCCATTTTTGTCTGGAAAATTTACCCTCAAAATTCTTACCTTGCAAACTTACCTTGTGGGGGGAAGAAGTGAAAACGCTGGCAAGTTTTTATCTTCACCCAATGGTCTATTTGGATTTTTACCGACATTTTACCCTCAAAAATCATCAATTCTTACCGAGGTAATGGGGGAAGATAAAAAAACGCTGACCATTTTTTCAAGTCTAACAAAAATTCTGTGAAGTTTTTTTCACAAAACCGCTTCACAAGTGCTTTTTCGCTGCATTTTGCCACTTACCCGAACCTTGCCGCAACCGCTACGCCCCTGTAAACGATCAAGTAGGAGGTTGCACCTTCTTGGTGCAACCGTCCTCTCACACCATCGTACGTACCGTTCGGCATATGGAATAATAATTAAGCGATCTGAACGTTTCAACGGTGCAGATACCCCTGTTTACCTTTTTATGCAGATTGCAGGACAATCTGCATAAATGAAACAGGTATTAGTAAAAGTAAAGCTTTTTTTGGCGTTACTTTTTACCACTCAATGCCGCCAGTTACTTTGATCGGTATGTTCTGTGATGTGATTTCCTGCTTTTGAGCATCAAGTAATCGGACCTTGACAATATAATCACCGGCAGGTATTTTACTGAGAGCAAAAGAAAGCGAATTGGAACGCTGCAAAGTTTTTGCTTCATTTTTCGACATGATTTCAATGGAAGGAGTAAGGTTCTTTTCCAGGCGTCCGACTCTTCCACCGGAAAGAATGGAACCATTGGAAAGCTTGAATTCCAGGGGGGCCAGAAATTCTTCGCTGCTTCCGGAGGGGAGTTTGACCGTCAGCTGATCACCCGGCTGGAAGACCGTATTGTTGACGTTCATCTGCAACTTTTTCAATTGCGGAGGAGATGAGAGGTGAAATTCAAAAAGTTTTCCGGTAGCTTTGAGATAAGCGGCAAATCTTTTCTTATATAAGAAGTCCGGAGTGTTTTCCAGAACCGTTTCCGCCAGGACCTCGTAAGGCTTTCCACCTTCCGTATAAAAGGTATAGGACAGCCCTTCCTGTCTCTGCTTTAAAACACCTTTGACAGGCATACAGAGCAATTGACCTTTGCCTTTTGTGGAAGCATCCGCTTCAATGACCAGATGGCATATCAGGCGACGTCCCTGCAGTCGTTTATCCTTGAGGATGTTGTCGTCGAGAAACATGGTGATATTTCCGTTGAACTGAAGCCCTCCATCTTTAAGAATAGAGGTCTTGTTTTTGGGATAAAAGTTGTAGCCTTTGTAAGAGGTTATGAACGGATTTTTGATGAGGTCGATCCACCATGTGCGGACCTCCGGATTCGGTCTGGGAGCAGGAAGTGAATTCCCACCATCCTGAAAACTAAAAACGTAATTGTGGACTCCGGGAAGGCATTTGAAAGAAAGCCATCCGGGGCGTGAAAGCTTTCCTTCGGAACGCGGAAAGGAATATGTATACCATGTCAATTGCGGTTTGAGGTTGGAAGCTCTGTCATAGCTCCAATCGAAAGAGAAGGGAACGTCAACACCATCTTTTGTTTTCAGCTTGAAGGTTGCGCTGTCCGACTTGATTTTGCTGAAATCAAGGAAGAACGTTGCATTTGAGTTCGTATCGGGTACGGTCAAATCAAGTTTTTGTTCTGCGGAGTGGAGCGATGCGCACATGAGGAGACTCATGCCGACGGCGAGACTGAAAAATCTTTTTTTCATAAGGAAAACCTCATTTTCTGGTTTATACAGATTACTGCATTTGTTTATAACTTGTTAACTTTCATGTTTCAATATCATTCAATCCGGGGGACACCATAATACTGAGTGCCCTTACCGAACTGTCCGGATTTCCGGAAATTTATTTATTCCCATGGAGAAGGAACTGCTTGCACATAGCGCGAAGTCGATGTTTCCTTGTAGGTGCATTTCAAAAGAGCTCCACCGGCGGGAATAGCGATGGGAACGACCGATTTCATTTTTTTCAGTTTGAGCGTGTGTTCCGCAAGCGTTTTTCCTGCTTTATCTTCAATGGAAATCTTGAACGGTGCTTCCGGAGTTTCCCTGATCTCGATTTGCAGCAGCAGCGGTTCATTTGCGTAAATGATGTCTGAAACCGTCTTTATTCCAAAGAGTTGATCGAAAGCCGGAACAAAGAGGTAGACATGTCGGAAGACTTCATTTCCTTTTTCGTTTTTCAGGATCAGTGTATATTCTGATTCTTCGCCGAATTTCTGATAAACATCGAATTCCAGATCTTTTTCCTTCCCGGCGGGGAGAGTGAAATTCTCCGTTTTCTTCCCGTTGAAAAAGCTGTAGAAGACGCGGGATTGATTTGCAACGTTTTTGACGTGGACGTTCAGTTTCTGGTTGCCGAAAAAGCGCGATGTTTTGGTCGCCACCTGTTCCAACGGATAGTCACCGGTCAATTTGAATCGCGGCCATGTCGCGGGCTCATGAAAGCGTCCTCCTGAAATCTGATCGCTTGTCAGATGCGGAATGCAGCGGCAAATGGCGAGAGCAATTTCTCCATTCTTGTTTTTTGCGGGATTCAAGCCGCAAATCGGGATGGTCATCTCCCAATAGATTTGCTTCGGATTGGGGAAAGATCCTTTCGCCTTTGCTCCGGAAGTCCATGAATAATCCTGCCCGGTTGTTGTGCGATGTACATCGTAAACAGCACCTTTCAGGTTGGCGATGACATGATAATAATTCAATCCGGTCCCCTCGCTGTCAATGAATGCTTCGATCGCATCATCCAGATAAATCTCATGATCATGCCCGGAGAACGAATTGTTCACTTTTGACGGATCATCGTAGTCGGCGAATATGGCAACGCAGATGTGTGTCTTTGTGCGTCCGATCAATCCCGTTGTTTTCCAACGGGTATCACCGCGGGATAAGTTAAATTTTTCAACGCGCAACGCATTTTTCCATCCGGGATCGCCCGGTTTTCCGTCTATTTCCACTTTCTGCGACAGAAAGGGGATCTCATCCGCCGCCGACAGGTATACAGCGAACGGCAGAAGCAGAAAAGACAATATTCTTTTCATCATCAATCACTCCTCGTCAAATTTTCTTCAGCTTCATAATCAAATTTGCGATCATCCAGCGGTAACGCTCGAATGAAACATGATTCCATTCATCCGTTTTAACATCGGCGGTTCCAAGTGCCTTATCCATGGCCGTAAGATGATAGGTTCTGGGATCAAGCGCGATTTTTTTGTTCATGAAGTCAACAAAATCTTCCGCTTGCTTCACTGCGGGATCGGAGCCTTTCCCCTTCGCTTTGGCATCCTTGATTGCACATTCAAGAGTCCACATGTAAACATAGTCGTCGCGTCCCTCACGATAATTCAGGAAATCAACGGAGGGGCAAAGTCCGCCATCGGGAGTGGGATAGACGTTGCCAGTACCGTTTTGCCATGGCAGGAAACAGAAGGGAGTGAAAAACTGATAAAAAGTAGTTTCCTGGAATTTCCCATCGCCATGCATACGCCAGAACTGGAATCCGCCCTGGAAGCGCAACTGTCCGGTATTATGAGAATAAAACTTTCCGCCGCAGCTTCTTACACGGTCGATCAACTCCTGAGTAATCGGGGTTGCGGGATTGGCTCCCAGCATGTCAAAGTAGGGCGGCGCATATTTTGCGGCATATTTTCCATTTGTGACCGTAAGGGTTTTTGCATTTGTGCGTGTTTTGATCAATTTACCGTAGTTCGCATTGTCGATGGCTCCTTTTTCGCCGGCATTGTCGGCTTCACCCGGCAAATAGAAATAGAACGGTTCCAATTTTTTCTCTTTGACGATTTTGTCGAGAGCGTTGAAAAGGGTTGCCACGTCCGTTTCCAGAGCTTTGTATTCGGCATCGGACATTCCGGGTTTTCCAAAACCTTTACCTGTTCTTGTTCTTCCATTTCCCGGATTGAAGCCGAAGAAACGAGCCAAATCCCAATTCGTCATCATGAATTGAATGAATTTCGCATTTCCTTCTTTGAACATGGCGCCGATGAGGAAATCAAAGAATTCAGCCTGTTCTTTTGTTTGAGTAAATTGTTTTTTGCCGTTTTCCCCGACCATTTTTCCGAATGAGAGAGAGGGAAGCTGCATTTCCCAGCTGGCAAGATGCTGTTGGCTGAATTTGTATTTCGCTACAAATCTCATGTGACGCAGCCATGTCGCCTTTTTCTCTTCCAATGGACGGCGGATGAATGCGCCAAGTCTTGTGTCGCAGGAAAATTGGAAAAAGTAAGGCGCTGCGCTTTTATATTCCAACGCGAAAGGAAGCACTTTCAGCTGGAGTTTTATTTCTCCCAGCAATTTGCCGTTTTCTTTGAATCGAACGGAGGAAAAATAGTCGCCGCTCTCCGCTTTGCGGGGAACATGAATGTCAAGAAGAAACATGCGGGGCGTTCCTTCTTCATAGGTGGCAATGGTTGTTTCTTGAAGTACCTGGGAATAGGGATCCAGTCTGGTCAGACTGTCGATTTTCCCTGTATGGCCTTCGCCGCCTTGTGCGCGGTAACGTTCCCGCCAAATATCGATGTTTCCATCAATTTTGATTGTCTTACCGTCTCTGGTTTTGAAATCTCCCACTTCAATGCTGACATTGTGAAGTTTCCGCAAGGGAATGATACCGAAGCGAAGCATTTCCTGTTCGTCTTGCGCTGCAAAGACGCGGAGTGCGGACGCGAGTTCTTCTTTTTTGGGACGGGACCACGGGAAAACCTTATCCGAGCCGTATTTCTGGAAAATAAGAAAACCGCGTTTTTTAGAAATTTCGTCCACTTCTGGCAGCGGTTCGTCTTTTTTCGGTTTCCACGGATAACGGGCGTCGCACATCCGGCGGCGTTCCTTTTCCACTTCCATTTTTGCTTTTTCCAGCGATGCTTCATCGTCGGCAATGATCATCGCCGTTAAAATAACATGATTGAGATTGATTGTAATGTACCCATCGGTCACTTCGACCGGAACCGTTGTTTCGTCCAGAACCGGCTTGACGTTGATGTCCCAGAAACTGTCTTTACTGCTGTAGATGTAATCTTTGCCTCTGCACCAGTATTCGTGCATTTTTTTATAGTCGATAACCTCATTCCATACGTTTTTACCATTGACATCCAGCTGCGTATGTCCGATTCTTTGTACAATCAGACGGGATTTTCCCTGAAGAAAGTCGCCCGTATAAAGGTGGACCAGTTTCTTTCCGTTCGGAACCTTGATTTTCATGACCGCCTTCCAGCATGACATACCATGTTCCAGCAGCGTATCGGGGGGAATACTTCCACCGTTCTTATGCGCGCTTTTGACCAAATTGTACGAGGGATTGACTTTGGGATCATAAATCCAGCCTGTCAGTTTAGCACCTTTTTCAAAATAGGGGCTCTTTTCCGTTACATACTCGAAGTCCAAAAATTTATGAAACAGCTGCGGTTCTTTGTCCGTTCCGAACATCAACTTGAGCGTTTCCGCATGAAGCGGCGCGAAAAACGCTGCTGCAGCAAACAACCCGTAAACGAGTGTAAGTTTTCGAATCATAAGGTATTCCTTTCTTCTGTATATCTTTTGCGCTGGATTTTTTTCTTATCGTTGAGGCGGTTTGAGCATATCGCGGTCGGCATAGCTGTTGGCGGGATTGTTCCAGTTGATCAGTCTCGCATCATGACTAGATACGTGCCAGTCCCCAAACAGGAGATTGGCATGTTTGCCATGGCGATTCTGAAAATGGTATTTCGTGTTGTCGGAGATATCCCACTTGCTGGTATAATAGGGGAATGAAACTTCTTGCGACCATCCGTCTGCCAGAAAAACCGCTTTGCTGATTTTTTTCATGTTGGAAGTCCGGTAGGGAGCCATTCCCGCATCCGTAGGCTTGCTGATTGTGATATTGTACTGATAGCTGTAGCCTGTTGTTCCCGTTGTGCCGTCTCTCTTTATAAAGGGACTTTTTGAGGCGGGACAGGACAGGGGGCCATTCCCGCGGACCTGGATATAGTTCGGAATATTGCTGGAAGTATAAGTGATCTTGATAATTTCCTTAGCTATAAACTCATACCACATGGGTGTGTCTGGCAGTGAGTTTGCTTCCGACCAGCAGCGATTCATTGGAAAATATTCGTTGTATGTCTCGGCATATAACGCCAGTCCGGATCCCCATTGCTTCAGGTTGCTTACGCAGCTGATTTTATGAGCGGTTTGCTTTGTCTGATTCAGTGCCGGCAGGAGAATGCCCGCCAGAATTGCGATGATGGCGATGACGACCAGAAGTTCTATCAGTGTGAAAGAAGATTTTTTCAAACCTGAATTTTGTTTTTGTCGAGCGATTTTCATATTGCCTCCTTTTTTATTCTGTGTTAAAAGGATTAATCTGTTTCAACGGACAGAGGGGTTGCTTGTGAAGCATAACCTCAATGCGTTTCAAACAAGATTTGATGACTCATTTAATTTTAATCTTCCATTATATCGTTGATTTTAATATATTATAATCCTTATTCACAAAAAAACAAGATGCAATTAAATCTTTTTTTTAGTTTTCTTAACCCATTCAAGTTGGAGCTGTCAACTTTTTGCTCCAGCCATCTGAGACATGTTACCTTTCGATGCGTGTGCTGCACCTGCGCCGCCTTCATCGCTGAAACTTATTGAAATGAGGCGGCGCAAGCCGGATCCAGAAATGCTTCCTGTTAAATCTGCTGAGGCAGCAAATCCGTCAATTTTTTCGGGAACGCAATCGTTTTTCCAGTCGCTGCGCTTTCCCGCGCATAAATCGGCGGCAGAATAGACCAAATGCCGTCCTCCAGATCAACATCGGGCCGCAGTCCGTTTTTATACCGCTCGATGAAATCGTCCAGCTGATCTTCCGGACCAAGATTTTCAACGAGCGGGATTGAAACAGGATCTTTTTTTGTAAAAGATGACTCATAGAGGTTCAAAATGGAGGGATTGCTCCAAATGTATTCAATCGTTCCCTTTTCGCCTTCTATGTAGCCGCCTTCACGGAAGATACTGTTCCGGAAACTGTATCGGAGCGAGGTCTGCGTATCTTCTCCCTGCGTCATGATAAGCTCCCAGAGGTCTTCGATGTTGGAAGGATTGTCGCTGCGTTTCAGCGATTGTGCTGCCACACTGCGGAAATCACCGCAAAGACGTCTCATAAATTCAAACTTATGAGTGCCATGCTGCGTCAGCTCGCCGCCAGTTTCCGGCCGCCCGCGCCAATTGGGTTGTTTGCCCCCCCAAACATTGGAATGCATGTCGGTATTTCCCATGCTGTCGATATGCATGCTGATGATTTTTCCTATTCTTCCGGACTTCACAAGATTTTCTATGGTTCTGAAAACCGGGAAGTAGTGGTAGGAACAGCCGACATGAACATATCCTTTTTCCAACAGCGGGAGAAGTTTTACGATGTCATTTATCGTTACGGCGATCGGCTTTTCGATATAGATCGGCTTTCCGCTCGGTATGCTTTCCAGCAGGGCCTCCGGATGTGCGGCGGGAAACAGGGCAATCAGAAGCATATCGCACTCTTTGGATTCCAGGAGTTCCTGCTTTGAGCAAACTCTGGCGCCATAAAGTGCGGCATGATGCTCGGCATGTTCCGGATTGATATCATAGCAGAGAGTGACTTTCGCTCTTCCTTCTTTTACCGCTTTTTCAACAATTTGCATTGTGCGTCCGCCGCAGCCATACAAGCCGATCCGAAATGGTTTCATGATTTTTCCCTTATCTTCAGTTTTTCCAATAACGCAGACAGGCTTCTGCCAATTCTTCCGCATGGAAGGTTGCAAGATTGATGCAGGTGTCGCAACCGGAATAATAGAGTTTGACCGTTCCGTCCGGTTCTACGATATGCCCGGAAGAGAAAACAACATTGGGCGTTCTTCCCGAGCGTTCATACGGCATGGTGGGAGCCAGCAGATAGGTATTGGGACGTGCCAGAATGCGGGCGGGATTTTCCAAATCCAACAGCATGCAGGCCTGATGATAAATCGGAGCGGACATGCCTCCACCTCCGACAGCGTGATAAATCAGAAGCCATCCTTTTGAGGTCTTGATCGGAATTCCTGAAGGTCCGACTTTGCCCACATTCCAAACCTGATTGCCCGGAGCGGCCAGTAGCTGATGATCGCCCCAATATCTCAGATCGGGAGAACGCGATACCCAGAGACTTCCTGCATCGCCCGCCATGGGACGATCCAGACGCCAATACATTCCACCGATTTTTTCCGGGAAAAGAACAGGAACCCGGTTCCACGGCATGGCGGCAATACCAATACGTTCAAAATGTACAAAATCATCCGTTTTGCCAATAATTCCGATGACTCCGATTCCCGGCTTATGTGCAGGATATGTAATATAATAGGTTCCATCCAAAGGCGTAATGCGGGGATCGCAGATGTCGTAGTCGAATTCCGTAAACGGCCCGGGCTGACCCGGTTCGATGAACGCTTCCTCTCTGATTTTGAAATGGATACCGTCTTCGCTTTCGGCAACATGAATGGAGCGTCCTGCGCCTGCCGATCCGGGAATACCGGCGGAAACCAGAAGAATGTATTTGTCTTTGAATTTTACTGCACCGGCATTGAATACACTGTCTGACCCCGGAAGATCGTCTTCCGTCAGAATGGGGTTGCCTTCATAACGACGAATTAAATTTGTAAGTTGCATGTTCACGATTCCTTATGGAAATCTCTATCAATACTTTTTTGATAGAAATTTCAGTTGGTTGTGTTGTTGTTCATTCGTATATTGACTTCTCTTTTTCACATCTCCATGACGGAAAAAGCCGACTTTATTTTGTCTGTCATCTTTATCCGGACGGACTTCAGAATGACAGGTTTTATCTGATTCCTCTGTTTCTCCTCTGCGTCCATCCGCCAAATATACTGGTCCAACATTGTTTGACGGCTTGCAGATGTTTCGGATCTTTCGGGGCTGCACACCATGCAGGATCACCATCTGCTGCTTCCTGAATCAGGACTGCGGAGGCATCGGCAAGGGAAGCAACGATTTCCGGCGAAATTTTGTCCGCCGTATTGTCAAAGCGATGGTGATAAAATAATCCGCAATCGTTGTTGCCTCTTTCGAGCGTGATTCCGGGGAGTCCCGCTGCCGTAAACGGAAATCCGTCTTGAAACGGTTCCAGATCGGTACATTCCTGATAATAGATATCCCTGGAATTGTAAATGTCCCGCATGTGCTGACGTCCTGCTTTTCCTGTTGTGGTGATGAAATAATTCCACCCGACTGCTGTACCGCAGGAATCGAAATTGCACATGAAGCGTCCGTGATCTTTGAGTTCTTTCCGATGCGTTCGCACATAGGTTGCGCTACCCACCGACAATTGTTCTTCCGCGCCGAAAGAGATAAAACGTATGGCATGTTTATGCGGCGTTTGGGAGAGAATCCGGGCGAGTTCCAGCAGAATGGCGCAGCCGACTGCATTGTCATCGGCTCCGACAGTTCCAGCCTGTGTGTCATGGTGTGCACCGACATAGACGCAGCCATCGTCTTCGCCGGGGATTTCCGCGATAACGTTACAGGATACGCTTTTTCGTGCATCGCCTTTCACATTTAAGGCTGCAAGATCTGCACCGTTCGTCATCCAGTTCCATACATCGTAGAAAGCGACGCTGACCGTTGGGACTGCTCCGTATTTTTTAACGAACTTGGGGAATAAACCATCGGCGACCGGAAAATTGCCCGGATGTCTGGTATCCACCATCAGGAGAAATGCAGGGCGAGCCGCCATCAACCGGCGATAATTGTTTTCATTCATGACATGCGCGCCGAAATGTACGACAGCCTTTCCTGTCAGATGGCTGAGATCCGGACGCTGATATTCGGTATGTCCATCGAAAAAAACAAGTTCAGCGGTAATCGTTTTTCCTTGTGTCGAACTTGCGCTGCTGAAGAGTGAACAGGCAAATTTTTCTTTTTTTCCATGGATTCGAATTTCCAATTCTTCCGATTCAACGCAGCGTTCGAGCACCGGAAATTCTTCCATCCGGCAGATTGGCACATATTCGAGAAAACGTTTTTCGAGATATTTCGCTGCCTGCCATTCCGAATCGGAACCCGCCAGCCTTACGCCGATTTCTTCAGTTAGAAAGCGGATGTCCCGCATAATGTTTTCAGGTGAAACAAAAGAATTCATATCATTCCTTCCATCGAATTTCCGCTTCGCCGTTGGCAGCAACTGTATAATTCATGCAGCGTCCGTCTGAACAGTTGACTGTGAATTCGCGATCAAAATTCATTTCATTTACAACAATAGCTTTTCCGCTGGAGAAATCAACTTGTTCGCATTGGAAACAATTGATTCCAAGCAGTTCCTCATGTTCCAGATCGCAATAAACATCGCCGAATTCCTCCAACACATTGTCGAGATAGAGATACAAGTCGATGAACATGGAATAGCCGTCCTGCGCCACACCTGCTTGATAACCTCCTCCAACGTCGCCTATTTGAGGATTGTTTTCGAAGATCGTGTAGAGCAAATTCTTCATGTAGGGCTTTCCTCTCAGGCTCTCTTCGTCGCGATAAACCATGACCTGACGGATTGCTGCGATTCCGCGTTCTGCATAAATCCGTTTCCCTGTAGCACGGTAAAGCTGCAGCAGCAGATAGCCGACCCAGCAGACGGATTGATTCCCGGTCGGGGTAGAAAAGCTCCGCAGATAATCGGGACGGTTATAGAAACTTGTTGCAATCATTCCTTTGCAGCGCCAGCCAATGCGATTGTAGAAAGTTCCTTCGGGAATGGGAACATTATAGCTGCACATCATGGCGTTGGAGAGTGCCTGCACTTTTTCCGCCGCATTCAGCCAACGTTTTTCGCCGAGCGTTTCATAAAGCGCCAGCATGGCACGGAGCATACTGCGATAACCGTCAATGTCCCACAGCGTGGGATAATCGGTTTCGCTTCCCCCCATAGCAAAAAGTCCTTTGATCTCAAGATCGAAAAGCGCAGCTTCTCCGCAACGGATCGCCGCTTCCCGGCAGGCTTCTCCGCCGCCCAGTTCCGCAAGCAGCAGGAGGGCTGGAATCCAGGATTGCGATTCGTAATTCTGATCAATCCAACCCGGTTTGGCTTCCGGTTCAAGGCTTGCATTGTAACGTCTGCGGAAATGTCCATCTGCCTGTTGAAGCTTCAATACGTCACCGGCAATATTTTTAATGTAATCCTTTGGGAAAAGTTCCGGATACCGGCGATAGATGCTCAAGGCATCGAAAATCATTTCCGATTGAGCCAGAGAATCAATGACACCGGCATCGAGCGGCGCTCCCCAGCCTGCTTTCTCGCAATAAGGCGGGCAAGTCTTCATGAATTCGCCGGTATGGAACGGATAAGTCAAATGTGAATTGCCGATAAAATGATCGAAACAGTAGAAGTCAACAATTTTAGCCGTTTTTTCCAAATATTCCCTGTTTCCTGTCCGGTCATAAAGGCGGCAGAAATAGTCTGCCTTCAGCAGATCATATGCAAGCCAGGAACAGCCGAACTGATCGGGCGGATAGTATCCTTCCGGAAAGTTTCCGTAAAAATCAACAAAGAAATGAGCCGCATAATGATCACCTTCCTTTTTACCGCAAAGTTCTGCCTTCGGCCAAACGGAAACATAGTTGTTCAGAAATCTGCGCATGTCAGTTTGCGGCAAATGCATCGGGGCATTATTATGACGCCAGAGAATATCTGAAAGCGTTCCTATGTGTTCTTCCGGACCGATTCCGGCAAAAAAAGCAAATGAATATGTTATTTCTTCGCCGGGCTTCAGAGTGTGCTTGGTGCAGGATTGAAATTCATGCGTCATGCGAAGTGCCTCGTCGCGTTCCGGCTTGGAAATCCAACCATTTGCGCGATCAAGCCATGCAGTGCCGGTGTACAGACCTCCGGAAGAAATATAAAACAATTGATTGTTGGCTCCGTCGCTCAAATGCAGATCGGCGATTTCGGGATAGGGATACGACTCCATGTTCATGCCGCGGCAGATGTGCTTGTAGGAGGCATAGGCAAAATCTGCCAGCGGTCCTTCCATGAAATAAGTCAATTGGGAAGATGGGCAGATTTCCTTTTCACAATTTCCGGCATTTCGAAAAATCGATTCTTTCAGAAACCAGATTTCTCCGGAAACGCCGTCTTTTTGCAAGGAGTATATGTCTTCGCTGTAATTCGTAATGATATGCAGCTTTTCCTGTCTCAATTCCGCCTTTGCATTCTCAGGATAGGAAATTCTGATTTTTCTGCGCCAAAGTCCACGAAAGAAAAGATAAAGTTCGAGCTTGTCCTTGTCAAACAGCAGAGCCTTTCCCTCGCGTTCAAGCTTGAGCGGACAATCGGAAAGGTCATTCAAACGGCTTCCTTGAAAATCGATCACCATTTGTTTATGTGCCAATTTGACCCGTTGCGTGATGTTCATCATTGTTCAGATGCCTTTCCTGCCTGCTTGTCCAAGCCGAGAAATTCTTCCCAGTGGCGTACAATCCCCCCGACATAGTCGCGGCCGATTTCCTTTGTGGCGTTCAATGCGCTTTGAGCGAACCAGTCCCGGTTTGTATGCAATTCCATATGAACGAGCTGAGGGTAGAGTTCCATCATCGCGCTGGTTTCAATTTTGCCTGCATGATCTCCTCCGAAATGATTCCTGACTTCTTCCGCAAGACGATGGATTTGAATGGAATCGAAAATATTGTCTCCACTGTAATATTCTTTCATGGAGCTGTCTCCCCACCAGCCGCGTCCGCGGCTTTTTTCCAGATAGCGGAAGATGGCGCGGCGTCCGGCAAAGCGGAATGCAAGATCAGTGGGCATTCCCTGATTGAAATTTTCCGTCTGGTGATAGACAAAGCCGTGAATGTTGCGGAATCCGGCTTCCAGCAGACCGGTAAAGAGCTGTTCCGCCAACGTGCAGATTGCCATGGAGTCGATGTCAATGGTGGCATGCCCGTCTTCCGGCCCTGATACGGCATAACTTGCCGCACCATAGTAAAACGGCGGCAGCAGAATGACGTCATTCGGATATTGTTTCTCCAATCGTTCCAGGCAGCCCTGCACGATTTGAGTATCCACACCTAACGGCAGATGTTCGGAATGAAATTCGAGTGTACCGATTCCCAGAAGAACCGGCAATTGCTTTTTCAGAGCTTCGCGCACCTGACAGGGAAGCATTTCGTGATAATGCATATTGAGTTTTACTCCTTTTACATTATGCGTTCAGTAATTGTTTTTTGTATTCAAGGTTACATAAAATACTGTTCTGCCTTGAGTATATGAGGATCCAGATCCTCGAATATCCGGAACATACCGCGGAAATATTCTTTTCTGCGTTCCGTGAAACGATGGACCGGATAGGCATCCAGCGCGTTTGCAAATATTTCGGGATCCCATGCGGCGATTGCCTCGGATTGAAGTCTCTGAAAATCTGCAAGCGTGGCAACCAGTCCGGTAAACGGATCCGGAATGTACTGATCTTCCACGGGCGTGATATCCTTCTTATAAATATCCATCGTATATTCCAGAGGTGTATCGGAAGAGAATCCGCGGACTGCTCCCATATTGGGTCTTGTTGCAACGATTCGCATGGGTTCTACGCCACATAATGCTTTGCTGAGAGGAATCATAATATCGGAATCACATCTTCCGTAAAATCCTGCCGGCTCTGTCCAGTCGATTTTTTCCGGTGTACATGCGGAACGGATAAAAGAATCAAAACGTTCCTTCTCTCTTTGCCGGGTTTGACGGTCGACGGCTTCCGGATCAAAATCTTCGCCCATGCCGAAACGCTTTATGGAATGTTCCATAAAAAGGTCCGGGAAGATATGCGCTACCCCGTCGCCCTCTGTGGAAAAAATCGTTTTCCCGTATCTCTTATAACAGCGATAAAGGCTGAGCTGGCCCAATCGGAATCCATCCTTCACCCATTGAAGCTGTGCAGAAATTTCCAGCGGTTTCCAGTCATCCGTCAAATATTCCGGCAGGATTTCCCCGTAAAGGTCTTTACCGTTTTTCGTCCCCCGCAGAATGAATGACATGTGATTGATTCCCGCCGCAATCACATTCCAGGACGGGTCATATTCGTTTCGTCCGGTAAGTCTTGTGAGGTCCCATCTGTGATTGCTGAATCCCCCGCAAATGCCCAATGCCCGCACTTTTGTATGCGTATTGACCAGATGGGAATAGACTGCAACAGGATTCGAGAAGATCAGC
>JAFVSW010000220.1 GCA_017503545.1 Lentisphaeria bacterium
AAATAATTGTTGATGAGATGAAAATGTTAGTTTGTTCCGGCGTCGCCTTACGGCTATGCCGTGACAAGGCGTGGGAAATAACCATCTACCTTCGCCAAGGCTACGGCGGACAAGCCACAAACGCTCCGTTTTCAGATCGCAACAAGAGTTTTCAGACATTTTTGAAGACTTTTGAAATTGCCTCACGAACTCAAACAAATTTCCCTGTGGATACCGGGGTGATGAAATGCACATTCGTTCACCCCAAACCGTTATCTACAGAATCACGCCTGCTTTTTCTTTTCTTCCAATTCTTTTACGATCCGGTCGGCAATTTCACGCAAAGCAAGCAAATTCAATTTGCCGCTGCCGAGAAGCGGTAAGGTGTCCACCGGATGGAAGTTGATCGCTTTCGGGATCCACAAGTTGGAAATACTGCGTTCCCGCAATTCCGCCACAACTTCTTCCGGCGTCATACGCATATCTGAGGTATAAAGAATCATTAATGCTTCACCTTTAGCGGCATCCGGCATACTGCAAACAGCAACACCGCGCCCTTCCGGACAGGCAAGTTCGTTGATAATATGTTCCACCATTTCATGAGGAACCATTTCCCCGGCGATTTTACTGAACCGGGAAAGACGTCCGCAAATGGTAACATAACCTTTATTATCCATTTTCACCACATCACCGGTATTGTAATAGCCGTCATGCAGCACTTTTTTCGTCAATTCCGGATCGCTCAAATACCCATCCATCACGTTCGGGCCTTTCACCACAAGAATCCCTTCCGTATTGGAATCCACAGGTTCAAATGTCAATGGATCAACCACTTTTGCCGAAATATTGTTCAGAGAAACACCAATGGAATCCGCTTTCCCGATCATAGTTCCCAAATCCTGAATATCAGATGCCAGATTCAGTGTGACCATGGGGGATAATTCCGTACAGCCGTAGGCTTCCACAATCTCGCGCTGACCCGCCATCACATCTTTGAACTTATCCAGCAGACCGGCACGGAGCTTTTCCGCACCGGTAATGGTCAGACGGATCGACCGGAAACATTCCTGCGGGCATTTTTTCAAATAGATTTGCAGGAAAGATGGCGTTGCAAACAGCATGGTGACCGGAAAGTTTTTCAAAACCACGCCGACTTTAGAAGCATCCAGAGGATTATCCACATAGGTCACATTACATTGTTTCAACATGGGCAGCCAGAACCCGGTATTCAAGCCGAAGGAATGGAACAACGGCAGATTACCAAGAATATGATCCTGATCCGGAATGACATTCAGCAATTCCGCTGTCGCCATGGCATTGGTATACATATTGTGATGAGTCAACATCACACCTTTTGGATCACCCGTGGAGCCGCTGGAAAACAGAAGTACGGCAACACCGAAAACATGATCCCCGCTGAGAGGTGAAATAAAGGAAATCAATTCATGATCCGGCAGAATCATGATTGCCGCAGAAAGCAAAAATTTCTTCCAGCGCGGCATCTGTTCCAATATATCATCAAGATACAGGAACGTAACATCCGGCAATATGACCGGGCAGCGTTCCACATAAGCATGCGTCGTAAGAATGTGCGTAATTCCGGCTTTCCGGATCGATGCCTCAAAAACAGATGCCGCAGTCGTCGGATTCAGAATCGCAGGTGCTTTATCGGCATACAAAACGGAAAGAATGGATATCCCTTCCAATGCAGAATTGGGCAGAAGAATACCGGTATATTTGACATCAGAACCAACATACCGCCGGATCTCACGGCTGATCAGAATCGCAGAACATACCGTTTGAAGCATCGTATACGATGTCCCGTCATAATCCCGGAGACGCACTTTGAATGGACTCCGGCTGGCTTCCCGCAGCAGTTTATAATGCAAGGTTCGTTCTTTCGGACAACGTGCCATATTGCTTTCCGCCGCCAATTCCGCCACCGCCTGTCTCACATGAAATGCCGTACAATCCTTTTTCAACGGTTTGCCGAAGGATACCGTAACCCGGAATGGCAATTCATGGGGAATCCGCCACTCGATATTCCCATTGGAATAAGAAAAAACACTGCCCCACATACTGCCGATACAAACCGGAATGACCGGAACATCAACCCCTTCAGGCAACATCCGTTTATATCCTTCATGGAATTGCCCCAAGACACCGTTACGGGTCATTCTCCCCTCCGGGAATACACAAATGATATCACCTTTGATCAATGCCGTTTTGATTTCCGCAAACATGCCGGTCAATTTGTCTTTGCCACCTTTCGGAACACGGATAAATCCGGTAAGACGCGCCACCAGACTCAACAGAGGATACCGGAAATAATCTTCTTCCATCAAAAAGCGGACACGGCGGGATGTACAGGCACTGATCAATACACTGTCGATAAAAGAAACATGATTGGAAAGCAGAATGGCACCTCCCCGTTCCGGAATATGCTCGCCACCGTATAATTTGATTCGGTAAAGCAGATTCCCCAGAGAGATCGTCAAAAAGCGCAGCGCAAACCCCGGCAGCAGCCACATGGTGACAAATGTGGCAAAAAACATGATCAAACCGAGAAATGCAATGATCCAATAGGGAGAAAATATACTCCCACCTTTGCTGTATGGAATCGGAACTGCACGGATCAGGAAAATCATGACCCCCACCAGCATCATAAAACCGATCATATGGTTGATCGCAAACGCTGCGCCCGTGGCATATGCTTTGAGTCGATGCTGAAAATAGGAGCGCAACGGAACAATAAACAAACCAACGCAAACACCTGCCGTCAACAAAAACAAAATCGCGGGAATGTATAACTCCAATGTAACCGTATACAATCGGGGTATGGTCAAAGTCAGTAAGGTCGGTGTCCCGCGGAAATAAATGGAAAATGGCAGCGCAACAGCCGCACCGAATACTCCAAACGGAATCAGACCCAATTCAATTTTACTGCCGGATAACTTACCCGCAAGACGGCAGCCGATCGCACCACCCAATGCCGTGGCAAACAAGGTGACACGTAAACCATCCATTTCCATGTTGCCGGAAAGAAGAACGGCGGAAATCAAATACAGCATCCCTCCGCCAAGAGCAAGAAATAAACTGTCACCCAGCGATGTCAGAAACAGCGGAGGACGCCGGAATACTTCGCGAAATCCCACACTTGCCGTATTTTGCCAGGAATACCCCAACTCCCGCTTTTTCTGAATGGCAGAAACAGAATGACCGATCCGGATCGAAGAAATCAAACCGATAAAAGAAAGAACTGCAAAAAGCCAGAACAAATCACGTAAATCATTATCTGCCAGCCAGGGACAATAGGAACTTACCGGTACACAACAGGCAATCGCCGCAAAAAAGGAAAAACAAATCCAACCATTGGCTCGCGACAATTCTTTTTCATGGAAGGTTTCCGGAAGCAAACCATGCAAAGCCGGCAGGTAACATGCCGATTTAATAGAAAACATCGTCACCAGAAACGGAACCATCCATTTGCCCGTTAAATCAAACTTTGCCAACACAATGCCGCAAAGCAGAATGAACAATTCCAATAAACGGCTGAGAATGATCAGGGAACGTTTCGGTAAATGATCGGCAAAATAACCGCTGGGCAACAATGTAAGCGCAAACGGCAATACCAGACTGAGACTTAAATAGGGTAAAATATTCCCTTCAAAAATATAGACGGCACCCGCTGTACGGCACGCCACGGATAGCAGAATGGCTGCCATAAATGTTTCCAGAAAAAAGGAAACGGAAACAGGAAAAATTCGTTTGGAAAACAGTTGTGCTGCTGTCATACAGAAAACTCCGGGATTATTTGACAGGGATCTTCAACTTCTGACCGATGCGCAGATTATCGTCCTTCATATTATTCGCGCGTTTGATACTCTGCACAGAAACATGATAGGCTTTTGCTATTGCACTCAGCGTGGCTCCTTTCTGAACCACATAAATCTCGTATTTCGATTGATCATCCTTGGATACAGCGGTATGGGATGGCACGGAAACCGGTAAGGCAGCAAGTTTTTTGATCTGATTGGAGATTTCACGCAATTGTGCTTCCCGGGCTTCCGATTCCGCCGCACTCTGACGTTTCAATTGCTGTATTTCCTGCGCCATTTCTTTGTTTTTGGCTTGCAGATCTTTTACCTGCTGCTGCAATTCCGTAATTTTTACTTCCAGATTTGCATTTTCATCCTGCACTGTACGGACTTTATCCGATAACTGTGCTGTCAGATTTTCATAATACCGCATGGTGCGGACTGCATTGTTTTTTGCCTGCAATGGAGTAGAGACTGTCAAAAAAAATGCTCCAAGTACAATACCGGATAAGAGAACATGTTTCACTATCATATTTATGCCTCCATAAGAATTTCAATATATAGCATAATATACTCCACAATCAACCGGATTTCAAATGATCCACGATTGCACATCCCGACTTTTTTTTATTTTGCCAATGAAACTCCCCCCGAACCGGCACACACCCCGCTGTCCCGCTCTTATTTTCCAAACAATCCCTTCAAAGATTTTTTCAAATCTTTTCCAGCTTTTTCAAAATCGTTACCGACATTTTTCAGATCTTTTGATGAATTATCCGTCGTGCCGATCAAACTGTATACTGCCTCTTTTGCGGTATCTGAAATTTTGATTACACCTTGTTTTGATGCATCAAAAAGAATGGCTCCCATAACCCGGAGTACAAAATCAAATACCGTGATCCCTTCCGTATCTGTTCCCAACGGCCCCATCGGTTCAATTTTGACCGGGACACCGGTACTGCTCTTTGCACCTTTTGCACTTACATATAAACCAACATTATCCATGGTAAAAAGATTGATTTGCAAATTGGGAGGCGGCGCAGTATTTTCTTCTTTCTGCTTTTCCTCCTGTTCTTTGGATAATTTTTTCACATTGGAGATGATATCCTGAAGGTTACTGGCAAACATATTGGTTTCGTAATTGATCGCAATATCTTTCAATGCGATTTCCTCAATGACGATCTTCTTTTTACTCAATACCGTAGAAAGATCAACATCCGCATTGACATAGCCGAAATGCATGGCATAGTCCGTTGTATAACCACAGTTTTCCGGGTTGTACATGGTAAATTTCCGGATTTCAACACGACCGCGGAAAGGAGAAATACGAATTGAATCGATCTTCATTTTCACCCCGAGAAAATCCGGTGCGACATCTTCAATGGCAACCTTGGCAATCGGGTCAAGGGCAAGCAGAATAATACCAAAGAATACAAGAATCAATACAATCAAACTGAAAAACAATTTAAAAAGTGTGGATTTCTTTTTTTCTTTTGCTTTTTTCATTCCCATAATGCTTTTACTCCTCTTGCCACGGTCGTTCTGTGCAGGTATAAAAAAAAACCGGCTTCAGCATTTTGTTGCAGAAACCGGTCAGATTGCGGATTGATTAGCAAGCTTTTGTCACTTTGCCGCCGCGAATGCAAGCAGTGCAAACTTTCTTGCGGACCACAGATCCATTGGCTTCTTTAACCCGGATGGACTGGATGTTGGGTTCGAATGTACGGGGAGAGACTTTCACAACGTGCATACCGATACCGCCTTGTTTCTTTGCCAAACCTCTGCGGATGATTCTGGCACCGTAGATTTTCTTTTTGCCGCAAATTTCACATACATTACTCATTTTGATACCTCCGAATGCCGTTCCCGGCGTCTGGTTTTTCTATGTTTGTCTTGTAAATTATCCTTATAATATACCATAAATTTGGCATAAGTCAAGTCGTTTTTTGCTTTTTTCTTGAAAATCATTCTTTTTCAAGCACAAATGATTCATTTCAGGATTCCTTGTATAGCATCTTCGCCATCCCGATGAATTGCTCTACCGTCACTCGCTCCGCCCGGATATCCATATCCACACCATAGGCTTGCATGGCTTCCGCTAAACGTTCCGGTGATGCCACTGCGGTCAGCTGCTTATACATCTTTTTGCGCCGGTGCGCAAATGCGGTCCGTACAAATGTCGCAAAAAATTTGCGGAAGCCCGCTGTTTCAGGCGGTTCTTTCCGGACAAAACGGACCAGAGCAGAATCCACTTCCGGCTTCGGATAAAAAAGGTCGCCCGGTACTGAACCTTTCAATATCTCCACATCATAAGATGCCTGCATACGGACGGACAATGCACCATAATCATCCGTTCCCGGTGATGCCGCAAAACGCAAGCCCACTTCTTTCTGCAGAAGCACAATCATATCTTTCGGCGGATTCTCCAATGTCAACATATTGGCAAGGATCACTGTCCCTGCGGAATACGGCAGATTGGAGATCAACCGGAAATCCTGCCCCTGGAAAATTGACGGGATATCCACTTTACAGGCATCTCCTTCGATCAAATGCAATCCTTTCGGTACCATGGAGGTCCGCAGGTAAGCCGCCAACTTGCGGTCCAATTCAATGGCAGTGACGCTGGCTCCGGATGCAAGCAGACGGCATGTCAACACACCAAGACCGGGGCCGACTTCCAAAATCCGTTCTTCCGGTTTTGCATTGGTTTCACGGGCAATATAATCAAAAAAATTTTCATCGGTCAGAAAATTCTGCCCCAGGGCTTTACTCGGGGCAATCCCGTAACGGCTGAGCAAGGCTTCCAAATCAGAACGTTTCATTGTCTATCCTCCAGCAATTAATGGTTATGGCAGCAGCCGCCGCAACATCCGCCGGGTGCCGCAGAAGGACAGGATCCGGCAGCCGGACATGCAATCGAATTTTGTGCCGGAACAGAGGGAGCGAAACGGGAAACCTGTTTGACCAGTTTTTCCGAACCGCATTTTTCACATTGCAATGTTTCTGAATTGTTCCGGACAAGGATTTCAAAACGATGTTTACAATCTTCACACACAAAACTGAATACAGGCATAAGAAAATCCCTTTCCGTCAATGACGTTCATATTTTTTGATCAACCAGAACGCAAAGACTCCAAGCAGGATCATGAATGCAACAAATATCGGATAAGCAAAATACCAGTACTCTTTGGTCATCATCGTAAACTCAGACATACCGAAGACTCCGGTAAAGAAGGTCGGGACTGCGACCGCAATCACGATAGCATTCATATTCTTCATCATCACGTTCAAGTTGTTATTGATGATGGAGGCACGGGCATCCATAAGGCCGGACAACACTTGGGAATTGATCGTTGCCTGATCCAGAAACTGGCTGTTTTCCACTTGCAAGTCTTCCAGCAGCTCAATGTTATCTTCGGAAAAATTAAACTTTGCAGCACCCGCACGAATCCGTTCCAATACGCGGCGATTCCCGCTCAGCGCATTCACATAATAAACAAGGCCTTTTTCCAATGTGAACATATCAAGCAGACTCTTGTTGTCTCTGGATTCGATCAATTCATTTTCGATTTCATCACTGCACATGTTGATCACACGCAAATGACTTTCAAAATGGCGGATCGTCTGCATCAGAAGTCGCAAAACAACATCCTGTACCGTATGAACATTTGCAGCAATTTTCCCCAGGAAAAGAGGTACATTTTCATCGACGACAACGACCACCCGGTCGGAAAACATAAAAATCCCCATGGATTTTACCAGAAACAGAAAATTGTCTTCCGCAGAATAATTCTTCGGGTATTTCAAAATGATGGCAATGTACGGTGAATCAAATTCAATACGGGGAGTTTCATCCGGGTCCGTCGCCGATCGCAGCGTATGCTCATCAATGCCGAGGTCGTTGATCAAATGGGAACGTTCTTCATCATTGGGAAGAACGTAAACATCCACCGGCGTGCTGCCATCCGGACTGTGCGCAATACGTCCGCCGACTATGGAATACTGCTGCAACATAATTATCTCCTGCCGTAAAAAAAATCAATATCAAAGGAAACAAATCAGCCGGGAATTGAATTACAAATCAATCCCCGGCGAAACGGTAATATGTGTTATTTGTTCCATATCATTCTGTTAATATGGAACAGACACATCATCATCAGTTGTTCTTCTTGAATTCTGCCATGAAGTCCAAAAGACGTTCAATACCTTCCATCGGGAGTGCATTGTAGATACTTGCACGGATACCGCCTGCGCTGCGATGACCTTTCAGACCGATCATACCGGCAGCAATGGATTCTTTCACGAATTTTGCTTCCAATTCTTCGGTGGGAAGACGGAAAACAACGTTCATTCTGGAACGGGAATCTTTCTTCACGGGAGAAGAATAGTATCCGTCAGAAGCATCAATACCGGCATACAAAGCGGCTGCTTTCTTGTTGTTGATTGCTTCGATTGCGCTCAAGCCGCCCTGTTCCAACACCCAGTCAGTAACCAAACCGAGCATGTAAATGCCGAAGGTCGGAGGAGTATTGTAGAGAGAATCAGAATCAATGTAGGTGGAGTAACGCAGCATGGTCGGGACATTTGCCGGTGTGCGTTCTGCCAAGTCTTTGCGGATGACAACCAAAGCCAGACCGCTGGGACCCAGGTTCTTCTGGGCACCTGCATAAACCATGGCAAATTTGGACATATCAAACTGACGGGACATGATATCGCTGGACATATCGCAGATCAGCGGGCATTCCACTTCCGGGAATTCCTGATATTGTGTACCGTAAATGGTGTTGTTGGAGGTGATGTGGAAGAAAGATGCATCTGCATCCGGCTTCATTGCTTTGACATCCGGAATGTAAGTGTATTTGTCAGCTTTGCTGGAAGCGATCACTTCACATTCACCGAAAAGCTGTGCTTCTTTCAATGCTTTGGAAGACCATGTACCGGTATCAGCGAACTGCATTTTTTTGCCCGGAACGTAAAGGTTCATCGGGATCATGGCAAACTGCATGCTGGCACCGCCCTGAATGTAAACGATAGAGTGTGTATCGGGAACATTCAGAATAGTACGGACATTTTCGTTTGCGTGTGCAAGAACTTCGTCAAAGAGTTTATGGCGGTGAGAATGTTCCATAATACCGCAACCGCTACCCTTGTAATCGCAGAATTCTTTCTGTGCGCGTTCCATAACGACCGCCGGCAGAGTAGCCGGTCCTGCATTGAAGTTGAATACTTTCATGCTTAACTCCTGTTATTGTTTAAAAACTGCGTTGTATTCCGTTAATATAGCATCAAAATGCAAAAATGTCAAGTAAAAAAAATTCGTAATTCGATATTTTATTCTCTATTCAGCCGCTTCTTTTACTGCAGATCCGGCAACATCATGATACCGTTCCACGGGTCACTTCGATCGTGACAAGCTCCGCATATCGGGGGGCGGACGGCTTTGAAATCCGTAAACGGATTCCCGCAATCAACGGAAATTCTTTCAACACGGCATTCGCCAGATTTCCCGCCAATGCTTCCAGCAGTTGATACGACGATGCCGCAGTGAAATCGTGAAGAAACGCTTCCACGGCGGCATAATCAAAGGTATCATGAAAATCATCCGATGCTTCCGCAGCGGAGAAATCACTGTAAAGATCAGCGGAAAGAATCAGTGTCTGCGGCGTGATACGCTCATGGGGCAAAGTGCCGATAATGGTGCGTACACGCAACCCCGTCAGCTGAATCTTATCCATCTGTCGTAATTATTTCTTTTTTTCTTTTTCGGCTTTTTCTGCTTCCAGCAATTCTTGCTGAAGACGTTTTTCCCGTTCATTATGAATCACATCAACGGGGCTGATTCCACGGATTGCCACTGCAGTATCACGGGCAATCTGAACAGAAACCAGGTCAGATTCCTTGATCGTTTCAAATGTCTTTTTGACTGTATTCAACAGTTTTCCATTGGCATCAAAAAGTTTGATCTCAATGTAAAATTTCTGCTTCATAATCGTCAGCGCAACCGCACAGAAAACATTACTCTTGGTCAATTTGCAGATCTGCTGAATCCGTGCTTTTGCCGGACTGTTTGTTTTCCCCGGAGAATATTTTTTCAATGCTTCGGCAAGTTCATCGGGATTGACCAGTTTCAAACCGGAATGTGTCGCAAGTTCGGATTTGAAATATTCCAGTACAAGGGAACTGACACGGTTTGCAGAATCCTGAGCGCAGGGAGCGCCCCAAACCAGAACAGTCAACGGTTTTTGTGCATAAACAGCACAAAGTGTAAAGGTTGCAATGAGAAATAAAAGAATTTTCTTTGTGATCATATTTTTATCCTTTCAATTAATATTTGCAAAATGTACCACGTTTTTATTGATTTTTCAAGTTTTTTTCAAAAAAATTCATTCATTTTTCCGAATCTTTCGAAAAAACAGGAGAAAATTCCGTCAAAATCCGAATAAATCTTCCTGTACCGGCGCCGATGATGATGTTTGAACTTCCGGACCGGATACCGATGCCAGGAATTCTTCCAGCGGGAGTATTTGCACACCGGATTTCCGCGCTTTCTGCAATTTTGATGAATTCTCATTCACATCAGCTGCCACCAGAACAGATAACGCTGCGGTCACGGTGCTGACCGGTTCATATCCGGCTTTCGCCGCCAATTTTTCGTAATAGGAACGTTTTTCCGGCATTTTTCCCGTAAAGCAGATGGTTTTGCTTTCTCCGTTATTTCCCTGCTGCTGTTCCAACATTGTCACACAGGAAAGCAATTCATCCAACGCTTCGGCGCCGTTACGGAATTCCGTTTCCATCGCTTTCCCCCGTTCCGGTCCGATCCCGTCGATCGCGGCAAGCTGTTCCGCCGTCATAGTGCGCAATTCATGGAACGGATACGCTTTGAGAATGACTTTCGCAATATTCGGTCCGATTCCTTTGATATTCATAGACGCCAGAATCTGCCAATCGGGAACGGTACGCGCCGATTGGATTTCCCGGTACAGATTTTCCGCCGATAATGCGGCAAACCCTTCCACACGGAGAAAATCAGATGCCGTCAAACGGAACAGATCCGGCAGAGAACGGACATTCAATGTTTTCATCAACCGCCGCAAAACCGGTTCTCCCAACCGTTCAATACCAATATTCTTTACCGCAGACAACAGCATCCGCAGCCGGGTTTCAAAACAATCCGGATTGATACAGCGCAATTCCGGCAATTCCCGGACAAGGGGCGCATTACAACAGGGACAGTTTTCAATCAGACAGGAAACTCTTTTTTCCCCCGGTTCCGCAGAAACAATGTAAGGGATCACATCCCCTGCCCGTTCCACCGTCACAATATCCCCGATATGCAAGTCTTTATCCAGAATGTTCTGAAGATTGTGCAAACTGGCATGGCGGATCGTTACACCCCCGATTTCCACCGGGTCGATCTCCGCAACCGGGGTAAGGCAGTTTTTCCCGAAACTCCATTCCACGCTCCGCAATACGCTCTGACAACGTATTCCGCTGAATTTGAATGCGATTGCTCCGCGCGGATGATGCGCTGTCGCACCCAATGATTCATACAATGTCTGATCCGAAAATTTCAAAACGATCCCATCCATCGGATACGGCAAAGCCTCGATTTTTTCCAGAAAACTCTGCCATTCCTCCCGGAGTTGACCGTAGGTGGTTTGGATCGAATGAAGATTATAATCCACCAACGTAAGTTTGGCTTTCTGCAGAAGCATCAGGCTGATATCTTTCAAACCCATGATCCCCGCCGCAGCATTACGGGAATTTTTGTAAAGCTGTCCATTCCGGTTCCGGATTTTGCTGTATAAGGTGCGGAAATCATCCTCACGGATCACGATTTCGCCGCGAATAGGACTTTTACATTCGGATAACGGCATTATCCCGGCAACGGATTCCAATTCGATCAACGGTACCTTATCGGAAATATCTTCGCCGGTATAGCCATCGCCCCGGGTGGATAACACGCCGTTTTCCCACAGTGCGGAAATGCCGTCATACTTGGGTTGAACCAAAATGACTTCGTCTTTTGACCGGGCAAATTTTCCTGCCCATTCCATGACTTCTTCCAGAGAATAGGCTTTATCCAGAGATAACATAGGGTTATCATGAATGACTTTGCCCTCACTGGCAACGGTAACGGCAGAAACCTTACGCAACAGGGGATGCGCCGGATTCAATGCGGTCAAAGCCCGGGTCAAAGCATCATAATCATCATCGGAAATTTCAGGGGAATTATCTTCCCAGTATTTCCGGTCATGATAAGCGATCAACTCGGCAAGTTGGAGTTCCGTCAACGTTTTCGGGTCAAAAGACAGCACGGTAATATCTCACGTTATCAGTTCAAATCAAAAGCAAAAATATGGGCTTTTTCTGCGCCCCAGGTGACTTCGGGGATCAGGCGGACTGCTGTGACTTTCTGCCCGACCGGGATACGGACTACGCGTTTGAAGTTATCTTCTTCGTATGCGATTTCCTGCCAGGGTGAATCGGGTCCGCCGGTCTGAATTTCAATGGCAAATTCTTTCACCAGTTCTTCCGGCAATTCATTGAAATATCCTTTTTCGGGATAATGACATGGCATACGGCGGATCCCGGTATTCAAGGACGGGATCCTTCCATCCAGTACCGGCCAATGTTTGTGTGTGAGATTGGTGTCGAAAACGATGTGGACTTCGTTGACCTTTTCCGGTTTGTCAAAGTGATATTCGATATAACTGCCGGGAGTAGCAGCAAAATATTGAATATCGTCCTTGATATTCCGATCGATCCCGTTCCGCAGCAATTCCACATTGCCCTCGGATTCCGCTTGCAGATGTGCTTTTGCGGTCAATTCAGAAATGGTTCTGTTGTGCCAAGGAATGTAGCAGTCATCATTCATCAGGGTTTCCTGCAATTCTGCAATCTTCTGTTCATAGATTCCGCGGGGAGACAGATCATATTTTATACCCATAGCGGCGGCGGTACCGATTGCCTGACCTTCAATAGCGCAAGTTGCCATAACACGTGTTGTACTCATTGCGATATGGGAACAGGAAATATTCCGTCCGGCAAAATACAGATTTTCAATATTCTTTGAATAAAGGGCGCGGAACGGGATCCCGAAAGGATTCGGTGTGTTATGGAATGTGGTCGGTGCCCCTTTATCATAAAATGCTTTGGGGCTGTGATCGTCGAAGGGCCAGCCGCCATATGCCACAATATCATCGAATTTGCCTTGTGCTTCAATATCTTTCTGGACGAGGATATGATCGCCTACATACCGGATATTTTCCCGTTTGCCGGGGAGTGCGCCGATCCATTCCAGATCTACATTTTCCGCATATTTTTTCCGGCTGTTCTTGGCGAGATTCCAAACGCCGTATGCAATGCGGATCAGTTCATCCCGGATTTCTTCTGCATCGCCAATGGTGTCCAACTCTCCGCCATATTCCATCCACCAGAAATTATCCCGGACATTGATTGCCCGGTGAAATCCTTTTTCTTCAAATTTATGAGCCCAGGGCGGCATTTCAAATGGGCGGTTGTAATTGACTTCTTTTGTTTGGATCAGGATGGAATTTCCCATTGTTTTTTTATCTTCCACATCCTGCGCATAAGACTCATCAAATTCTTCTTTACATTCTCTGCCGGTGCGGTATTCTGCACCACTGAAGCGGAGAATGGAATCGCCGGAACAGTCGGCAAAATATTTGGCTTTGATTTCAAACCGTTTCTGTGTGGTCAATTGCCACGCTGTGACCGCTGTAATTCGGTCATTTTCCGTGATCACACCATCGCAGGAGCAATTCAGCAGCAATTTCAGATTTTCCTGCCGCTGTACAAAATTCATGAGCAGATGATCCCATACATTGTATTGCATTGCAGGATTGTACCGGATATTTTCAAGCTGGATTTCTTCGAGGATACCGGTTTCCTTGAGATTTTTTCCGCCGGCACCGCAAATCCACATGCGGATTTCACTGGAAGCATTACCGCCGAGGACTGGACGATCTTGAACCAGTACGGTTTTTGCTCCGTGACGGGCAGCTGCAACTGCGGCACAAATCCCCGCCATTCCACCACCAACGACGCAAAAATCATATTCCAACTTATGAACCGTTACTTCTTTTGTGATCATACTGAAAAACTCCTTAATGATAATTCTTTTTGTAGAACCCAATTAATGTCTTACTATACACCCTGTTATGGCGTTTTCAATGCCGGAAACGGCTTTTTTTTGCAAAAAAAAGACCGGCAAATCACCTGCCGGTCTGATAAATGAACTTGATCTTACGGAAAAAACTTACCGCTGATATTTGAATTTGAAATCCAAACAGATCATGACTACGTTGTAAATCACGCAAAGTGCAAAAAGTCCGAGTACAACTTTGAACACAGGAAGAATATAATCTTTACGTACCTTCACTTTATTACTTGCCGGTTTATAGAAAGAACGTGCATTGAGATAATCTTTGGTGATTTTGGTACGGAACTGCTGAATCTTCTGTGCAGTATCCAAAAGTTCATTCTGCAGAATTGTCATTCTGCTGCGGAATTCGGAAGCAGAATACAGTTCATCGATTGGTGTTTTTGCCTTCTGCGTATTGATCAAATCCTGAATATATTCTTTTTCCGCAACAATTGCCGCTTTCTGTTCCCCATAAGCAATGATCTTCTGCGCAACATCACGGCGAACTGTATTGGTCACGTCATTACGGATCAGCTCGGAAATCTGAGACAGAACGTTGTCATTGAATTCCAAGTTAACTGTAGTGTTGCCTGTCTTGCTGGTCAGAGATGCACCGGAGGCGGATTCTCTGACGGGGGCACTGGAACGGATCAGTTCAAGAGCCTGAATAGCATATTTGATATTTTCTTCCACCTGCATCAACTGGCGGTCTGTCATTTTCAAACTGCGCAACAGGAAAATCTGGTCATATTGCGTAAACAAGCCGGAGGACATAATAACGTATTGAGAAAATACATTGATCTGGAATTTATTAATATGTTCCAATTTCCGTTTTATGTCTTCCAGATATTCGCCGGATTCCAATGCAATATTTTTTCCGTCCATCATGGATTGGAGAGCATCACAGGAAATATTGAGCAGATTGCAATAAATCCGCGCTTTTTCCAGAATAATCAGATTACCTTCTTTGGCTTTCATGGATCCTGCAAAATCTCTTTTCCATGCATCCAATTCAACTTTAGGAAGAACGGCAGCTTCCGTTTTAGAATAAATTCTGTACCAGGTTTCCGGGATTGCAGTTAAAATTTGAATACATTCATCTTTGGAAAGTGCATCATGGGGTTTCATGTTGATCCGGAAAATATCATCTGCGATCTGCTGTTTTTTCAGATTGTATTCTCTTTCCAGCAAATTGAGACTGACGGTACTGATATTTTTCCGGGCAAGTTTTGTTTCATATTCTGCATCAAGGCGTGCCAGCTTAAAATTAGAATTGTCAATGTAAAACAGTTCCGCAAAATCGGTATACGGCAATTTGTCTTCCAATTTCATTCTGTCGTAAATATCTCTGGTCACAGTAGGAGAAATCACGTCATGGTTATTGAATGCCCGACCATTGGGATAAACATAAACTTGTGCCCCCGTCTTTTTTAATGTATTTTCCAACTCCGTATAATAACGCATTTCATAGGGAAGCAACAGCCATGCCAGAATTGCTACCGCAAAAATGATTATGATGGAAAGAATACCACGGACCATAATCCTTACAAAAAAGTGTTTGATATACAAAAGTATATCCGTCAAAGTAAAATCACCATTTACAGGGCGAGTGTTCTCTTCCATTTTCATTTTCTCCATGTGTTTTTTTTATTTAGTCTTGTACTCAACATCTTAATATAACATGATTTTCACTTTTTTCAAGCAGATAAAATGCCGTTTTTTACAGGATATCATCACCACTGCTTTCCAATGTGTCATTGGCAATCGCTTCCCGGATCCGTTTTGTCAACTGCAGAAAATAATGAATGTTATGGATCGTCAACAGACGGATCCCGAGAATTTCATCCACATTCAACAGGTGGCGGATATAGGCCTTCGTAAAATTCCGGCAGCAATAGCAATCGCAGCGTTCATCCACCGGTGAAAAATCTTCCCGGAATTTTGCCGCTTTGACCGGGATCGTCAGATTACCGCGCAAAAACGCCGTTCCATGACGTGCCAACCGGGTCGGCATTACACAGTCAAACATATCAATACCGCGTTTGACCCCTTCCAGAATTTGTTTCGGCGTACCGACTCCCATCAGATAATGGGGCTTGTTTTCCGGCAGATACGGTACTGTCCAATCCAAAGCGTTCATCATTTCTTCTTCGGATTCACCCACAGAAACACCACCGACTGCGTACCCGTTGAAGTCCATATCTGCAATGGCTTTCGCCGCACGTTCCCGCAATTCACGGAATACGGATCCCTGAACAATACCGAACATCTGCTGTCCGTCATTCAATGGCTGTTCTTTGGACATTTCCGCCCAACGCAACGTGATGTTCAGAGATTTTTCCGCTTCCGGATAGGTACAGGGATATGGCGTACATTCATCGAACGCCATAACGATATCGGATCCCAGTGCCCGCTGGACACGGATGGATTCCCGCGGTCCGAGGAAGAACCGGGATCCGTCAATATGAGACGCAAATTCCACACCGTCGTGTTTCATTTTCCGCAACGACGCCAAGCTGAACACCTGAAATCCGCCGCTGTCCGTAAGGATCGGATGATTCCAGGAGGCAAATTTATGCAAGCCGCCGGCTTTCAACATCAATTCTTCCCCCGGACGCAACAGAAGATGATAGGTATTGCCCAGAATAATCTGCGCACCCAACTCTTCCAATTCCTGCGGGGACATGGCTTTGACTGTGGCACGGGTCCCCACCGGCATGAAAATCGGTGTTTCGATCTTGCCGTGAGGCGTTTCCAATACTCCCAGTCTTGCCGCTGAGTACGGAGATTTTTTCAACAGTGTGTAATGTGATTCCATATCAGTTTCAGTTCAATTCAACGTTCAGTTTTTCTCTCATGCGCATGACTTTTGCAAGAGCTTCGTCTGTGTCTTTGCCACGGGCAAGCAATACACCAAGACGGCGATGACCGCGCAGCGGACCTTTGCCGAAAATCTTGATGGAGGTGTCTGCTTCCGCCAATACTTCAGACAAATTGCCGAATGATACGCCATCGGATGTTCCATCGACAACAATCGCTTTGGAGGCAGACGGTCCATGGAATGCAATGTTCGGAATCGGCAAACCGAGAATCGCTCTGGCATGGAGGGCAAATTCAGACAAGTCCTGAGAAATCAATGTGACCATACCGGTATCGTGGGGACGGGGAGACACTTCACTGAAGATCACTTCATCCCCCTTGATGAACAATTCCACTCCGAAAATACCGCGACCTCCCAGTGCTTCTGTGATCTTTCCGGCAATTTCCTGTGCCTTCTTCAAGGCTTCCGGAGACATCGCCTGCGGCTGCCAGGATTCCTGATAGTCGCCATCCACCTGATGGTGTCCGATTGGTTCCAGATAGGAGGTACCACCCGCATGACGGACGGTCAACAGAGTGATTTCATAATCAAATTTCACAAAACCTTCCACAATGACTTTACCGGCACCGGCACGGCCGCCTTCCTGGGAAATCATCCAGGATTTTTCAATGTCAGCTTCCGTCTTAACGGTACTCTGTCCATGTCCGGAAGAACTCATGACCGGTTTGACCACACAGGGAATACCGATTTCTTTGACCGCTGCCAGAAATTCTTCTTTGGTGGAAGCAAAGCGGTAGGGAGAGGTGGGAAGACCAAGTGTTTCTGCGGCAAGACGGCGGATGCCTTCCCGGTTCATGGTCAGGAACGTTGCTTCGGCACGCGGGATCACGTTCCAGCCTTCGCTTTCCAGTTTTTTCAGTTCAGAAGTTGCGATTGCTTCCACTTCCGGAACAATGAAATTGGGTTTTTCTTTTTCTACCAGTTCGCGGATCGCAGCACCATCCAGCATGTTGATCACATAAGAACGGTGTGCCACGTGCATGGCGGGAGCATTTGCATAGCGGTCTACGGCGATAACTTCCACGCCCAAACGCTGCATTTCAATTGTAACTTCTTTGCCCAGTTCTCCGCTGCCAAGAAGCATTACCTTGATCGCGGAATCAGTAAGTGCAGTTCCCAGTGTTGACATTTCAGATACCTTTCTGTTTTACCTGTTGTTGTTATTGCGTTTGAAAACCCAGAAGCTGCAACACTTCCAGATTCGATTCTTCTATTTGTTGACAATTCATCACCCGGTAGGCGGAAAATTCACGCCGTAACGGATATTGACTGCGTTGTTTCTCAAATGTTTCCGGTGAGTCCCGTAAAATACGGTCATCCGTCAAAACATCGTAAGAAGCAAATACCGCCTCTGACACGACATCCCCGGAATGCAAAAATAATTCCGTTGTCCGCGGTGACGGCATATCTTTCACTTCAAAATCTTTTAATCCATCCAAGCCGAAAAATTCTGCAACTGCCCGAACGCTCATTGCTGTTCCATTGGCTTTGCCATCCGCAGAATACCCCGCAATATGGGGTGTGGCATAACGGACCATATTCAATAAAGTACGGTCGATTTCCGGTTCGTCTTCCCATACATCCAATGCGGCACCGCTGATTTTACGGGTGATCAATGCCGCTTTCAACGCATTGGAATCCGTCACTTCTCCACGGGATGCGTTGAGAAAAAACGGCTGCTTTTTCAAGCCGTTGAAAAATGATTCATCCGCCAGATGATAGGTCCCATATTCCGGATCATCCTGAAGCGGAACGTGCAATGTTATATAATCGGCTTCGCGCTGTATCGTTTCCAGAGATACAAAATGCTGTTCTCCTTCCGCTTTCGCACGGGGCAGATCATTCCGTAATACCCTCATACCCAATGCTCGCGCAACACATTCCACCTTTCTGCCCACATGACCGACTCCGATGATCCCCAGCGTTTTCCCTTCCAGAACAGTTTGGGTCCGGCGGGATTCACGCACCAGAATAGAAGTAACATATTGCGCAACCGACATGGCATTGCAGCCCGGGGCATTGGCATAACCGATCCCCATCCGCTGTAACGCTGCAAGATCCATGTGATCCATACCGATCGTTGCCGATACTATGAATTTGACCGGTGTCCCTGCAAGAAGTGCTTCATTGCATTTCGTCCGGGTACGAATGATCATGGCATCCGTCTGCATCAGGTCCTGACGGGTAATGGCTTTTCCCGGCAGATATTCCACCGTTCCATACGGCTCCAGCACGCCACGGAGATAAGGAATTGCATCATCCACTGTAAATTTCATTTTCAGGCAGTTCTCCGTTTCTGTTTATTATGCCGGATAATTTACGGTAAGAAAATACCACCATATGTATCCGCCGCTGAATGCAATTGCACCGGAGACAATCGCTCTCGCCCAGCTTTTGAAAATAAACGATAAAAACACAAGCGCACAACCGGCAACCGTACTGATAACCGCTGCCGGAAGCCCAATCCCCATCGCCATGTAAATGAACGCTTTGAACGTATGCGCCTTGGAGGTGAATTCCGCTGCAAGCGGAGCATCAATACCATAACGATAAAAAACAAGACACCCCCATGCCGCAGCAACGACGATGAGGGCAGGAAAAAGCAGCAAAGATATGAGGAATTTCATAGGTTTACTGCTCCTTTTGGCTTAATACTGTTCTCAATTTTCTTGCATGTAGTTCGGTGCATCTTTGGTCATGATGATATCATGGGGATGTGCTTCTCTCAAAGCAGATCCGCTGACACGGATGACTTTTGCAGTTTCACGCAGCGTTTTCAGATTCTTTGCGCCGCAATAGCCCAGAGAATACTGCAAACCGCCGATAAACTGGAAAATCACTTCCCACAGAGAACCGCGGTAGGGTACCATCCCTTCCACACCCTGAGGAACGATTTTCTTCACATCGTTTGTATCCGGCTGACCGTAACGTTCACGGCTGCCTTTGGATTTCTGCATAGCTTCCAGACTGCCCATACCGCGATACAGCACGTAACGGCGGCCGTTGCGATAGGTCTTTTCGCCCGGACCTTCCAGAGTACCGGCAAGAACAGAACCCATCATCACGCAGGAAGCACCGATCGCCAATGCTTTGGCAACGTCTCCGGACTGTTTGATACCGCCGTCAGCAATGATCGGCACTTCTTCGCCGATGGCTTTATAGGCTTCATAAACAGCGGTCACCTGGGGCATACCAACACCGGCAACCACACGGGTCGTACAAATAGAACCGGGGCCGATACCGACTTTCACGGCATCCACACCCGCATCCAACAAGGCTTTGGCTGCTTCATAAGATGCAATATTACCGGCAACCATATCAATATTCGGATACTGTTTCTTGAACATGCCGACGCTTTCGATCACGCCTTTGGAATGACCGTGTGCGGTATCGATTACGAATGCGTCAACACCGGCATTGGCAAGTGCTTCTGCACGGGCTTCATCATAGGGGCTGATCGCCGCTGCAACGCGCAAACGGTGGTCGGCATCACGATTGTATGCCGGTTCCATATTTTCGATCAGAGTACGGACATCATGGAAACTGTACAGACCGGTGAGATGGCCTTCTGCATCCACAGTCGGCAATTTACCGATTTTGGAGGCAACCATGAGTTTGAACGCATCTTCCATCTTTGTGCCATCGGGAGCAGTGATCGGATTGGCGGTCATGACATCTTTGATCAGCATATCATACTTGGTGAAGAATTTGATATCACGGGCTGTAATGATACCAACCAGTTTACCATCGGCGTTGACGATCGGGAAGCCGGAGAAAGAATAATTGTTGGAGGCTTTTTCATTGAGCATTTCCCGGACAGTGATATCATCGCGGAATACAACCGGATTGCGGATAAAACCATTGAGATACTGTTTCACTTTACGGACTTCATCCGCCTGAGCATTGACATTCAGGTTTTTGTGGATCACACCGATACCGCCGAGTTTTGCCATGGCAATCGCCATTTCACTTTCGGTAACAGTATCCATCGCCGCACTGACAAACGGGATATTCAGTTTGATGTTCCGGGAGAAGTTTGTGGAAATGTCACAATCGCCGGGAAGAAAATCTGCATACTGCGTAATCAGGGAAATGTCGTCGAAGGTCAATCCTTCATACTTGAAATTTGCCATGAATCCATCAATGTACTGGTTGCCCATAGTTACTCCGTTCTGTTGCGGCGGAGGATGTTCATTGCCTCGGCAAGACGTCCAACTGCCTTTGTTGTTATTTTTCGTACTTGCCTATGTAATATACACCGTTATTCTGAAAATACAAGGTTTTTTTAAACTTTTTTGTAAAAAAATCCACAGATATCCCGTAATTTTTCAAAGAACGGGTGTTTCCGTCATATTTGAATAAAGGATAATTGATTTTTGAAAAAGTGTTTTTGTCAGATTTTTGTTTATAAGCAGGAATATTATCCAAAAGTCACAACTGCGCGAAGAACCACGGATCAATCGTAAAACAAGCCCCGGATGGGGCGGCAAGAGTCAGACAGCCCAGGGTGGAGCGGAGCGCAACCCTGGGTACAGGCATTAGATCTCGTTATTATATGACAGCCACCGCGTTGACGGCGTTTCGGTAGAAACGGACGGCATCGTGGTGGCAATGACATTCCCGGAAACATCATTGCATTGGCGAATATGT
>JAFVSW010000033.1 GCA_017503545.1 Lentisphaeria bacterium
AGCCACCGCGATGACGGCGTTTCGGCAGAAACGGACGGCATCGTGGTGGCAATGACATTCCCGGAACATCATTGCATTGGCGAATATGTCATTCCGTGCCGGAACGCCATATCCGTCAATGCCGGTCATTGTTAATATAATTCGATGTCTTATCCCCAGGGTTGCGCTTCCGCTCCACCCTGGGCTGTCTGACTCTTGCCGCCCTGTCAGGGCTTGTTTTACGACAAACCTGTGTTTTATCCGGATATTGAGTTTTGTATCAATATTCTTTTGAAATGTTTTATGGGATATCTGTGAAAAAAAATTGTTACAGTCGCACATTGGCTGCAGCGGATGGGCGTACCGGTGGAGTATTTCAGGTTGCGCTCAACGACCCTGCGGGGCAGTGGCAATTACTGAACTGTGCGGTTATTTTGAGTCTTAAAAAGTCCATTTTTTTATCAAATAATATGGTTGCATTTACGGAAAGTGCGTGCTATATTTAAATGGTTAAAAACCTGACAATAAGCCTATCAACAGTTTATTTATTCACTTGAGGAGAAAAACTATGGCTGCTAAAAAAATTCGTGTCGGTATCTGGGGGCTCGGTCGCGCCGGTCTGGACATGCACTGTCCGGAACTGGATCTCCACTCCGATAAATTTGAAGTCGTTGCTGCATGTGACGTCCTGCAGGAACGTTTGGATGAACTGCTCACCAAATATCCCAAAGCAAAAGTTTATCTGGATGGCGATAAATTCCTCGCCGATAAACGGATCGATCTTGTTTCCGTCGCAACACCTTCTCTTTTCCATGTGGATTATGATATCCGTGCTTTGGAAGCCGGTAAATATGTGTTTGCGGAAAAACCGGTTGCCGTCACCCCTGCCGGTTTGAAAAAATTGCAGGCTGCAGCAAAAAAATTCCCCGGTAAATTGTTCTGCCGTCAGAACCGCCGGTTTGAACCCGCATTCAATCATGTCCGTGAAATTATGGACAGCGGTATTCTCGGGGATATTTATGAAATCAAATTATGCCGTCACAGTTTCGGTTTCCGTAACGACTGGCAGACCTTGCAGAAAAATGGCGGCGGTCAGTTGAATAACTGGGGTCCGCACCTCATCGACCATGCTGTTCAGCTTATGGATGCTCCCATCAAGGAAGTCTGGGGCGATTTGAAACAGATTTCTGCACGCGGTGACTGCGAAGACCATCTCAAAGCGGTTTTCCGCGGCGAAAACGGACGTGTGATCGATGTGGAAATTTCCGGCGGCGTTGCGTTGGCTTCCCCCGTCTATGCCGTGTATGGTACACGCGGTTCTCTGATTTGCGAAGATGAACAGGATATCAAATTGAAATATCTCCATCCGGATTTTAAAATCCCGAATACACCTGCCATCGATGCAACACCGCCCCGCAAAAATTCATGGACAAGTGCAAAAGCTCCTGTCTGGGTACGCAAAACCATCATGGTCGAACCTTCCAATAAAGCCACGATGAATGACATCTACGGTCATATCTACAATACGATCCGCAATGGTGTTCCGTTCCCCATCAAACCGGAAGAATCTTTTGAAGTCGTCCGTTGGACACAGGAAATCAAAAAACAGAATCCTCAGTTCAGCAAAGTGAAGATCAAAGAATGATCTCAAACCGGTGATTTTTGACCGGTAAAAAATACGCAGTACCGTTTTTGTATCATGCAAATCCCCGGTACTGCGTTTTTTATTCACAGATAACCCATAATTTTTCAAAAAAGGGGGTTTTTTCTCTATGTTTGAACGGAAGAATTTTGATTTTTGAAAAAGTGATTTTGTCAGATTTTTGTTTGTAAGCAGGAATATTATCAAAAAGTCACAACTGCACGAAGAACCACGGATCAATCGTAAAACAAGCCCTGTCAGGGCGGCAAGAGTCAGACAGCCCAGGGTGGAGCAGAGCGCAACCCTGGGATTAACGCATCGAACCACATTCTCCATGACAGCCACCGCGATGACGGCGTTTCGGTAGAAACGGACAGCATCGTGGTGGCAATGACATTCCCGGAACATCATTGCATTGGCGAATATGTCATTCCGTGCCGGAACGCCATATCCGTCAATGCCGGTCTTGGTCAATGTCGTTCGACGTCTTATCCCCAGTCACAACTGTCCGAAAAAAACACGGCAAACCTGGATTTATCAATCAAAGAAATATTTTCCACCATCTATTGCACGGAATGTGTTATCGGACAGGAATGACTGGATATCCGATTACAGCTGCCAATTTTACTTTTGATTTTATCAGGTCACGCTTTTACGGAAATGAATCAGCGAATAGCCAAATAAAATACTGCCGATTATAAACAGAGCAAGAAACTCTTTCCAGACTACATCAATACCGGCACCACGGAACAGAATCGCCTGACTGAAACTGACAAATTGTGTTGTCGGTGATACTTGCATGATGGTCTGTAAAATTTCCGGCATACTTTCCAATGGAGTGGAACCGCCGGAAAGCATGTTCATCGGGAGAAAAACCAGAATGAACAACAAGCCCAACTGCGGCATGTTCTGGGATTTGCACGCCAGAAAAATCCCCAGAGATGTCACGGCAAACAAATACAACGCCATTCCGGCGGTAAAAAGTAATATCGATCCGGCAATGGGAATTTTCAGGAACCATTCAATAATCAATACGACAGAGGCAAAAGACGCAACAAGGACGACCAGCCCCATGGACCAGATTTTTGATACCATGATATCAAACGCCGTTACCGGAAGAACAAGCAAATGTTCCAAAGTTCCGCTTTCCCGTTCCCGGATCAATGCGGCACCGGTCAGGATAATCGCCAGCATGGTGATATTATTGATCAATTGAACAATGGCATCAAAATAGGATTTTGTCAAATTCGGATTAAACCGGTTGCGAATAACGACTTCTGCCAGTTTACTGCCGCTTTTCCCTTTGCTTTCCGGTATTGCACGGGCCAATTCCTGATTGATGATTTTCTGGATATACCCTGCCCCGGAAAACGCTTGAGACATACGGGTGGCATCCACATTCAATTGGACGGATGGGCAATTCCCGGCAAGAACATCTTTCTCAAACTGCGGAGGAAAGACGACTACGAATGTATAATCTCCACGGTCCATTCCCTTGTCGATTTCCTGCTGGGTAATGAGTTTCGGCTTCAGGAACATGGGCGGCAGAAAACTGTCCGTAATACGTTGAGAAAGCATGGACTGGTCATCGTCCACGACAGCGATCGCCGCTTTTGTGATGGTATCAGAAGAACCGTTAGCGGTCACAATGATTCCCAGAGAGAAAGAATACAGAATCAGAACCAGCATCATGGGGTCACGCATCAAACTGCGGATCTCTTTTACCCCGAGATGAAAGATATTACGTATGGATTGTTTGATAGATTTATTCATCTCAGGACTCCTGTTTTTTCTGGCAGATCACGCCGAGTATGGTCAAAACCGGTATTGCCAACGCCATACAAAGGATTTGAATATGAAGATCTCCAAATCCCAATGCTTTGTTGAATACGCCACGGGTGATCAGCAGCATATAAGAGGTCGGGTAGACAGACCCGATCACCCAGGCGGCATCCTGCTGCGCGGAAACAGGATCAATCATCCCGCACATTTTTGTTGCAGGAAGAACCGTTCCCAGCATGGTCATGAAGATGACCGCAATTTGACTCCGGGTCACAGAGGATGCCAGCAATCCCATTCCGGTTGATGTTACACTGTAAAGGAAAAGAGAGATCAGCAGAACTGCCCAACTGCCTTTGACGGGAACATTGAACAGAAATACAGCCATCAACACAAGGAGAATACCGCTGATCATAGCAAATATCACATAGGGAATCTGCTTGCCCAGGAGGAATTCCAGCCGGGTGACAGGTGTCACATACAAGTTGATAATGGATCCCATTTCCTTTTCCCGGACCACAGCCAGAGCGGCAAGAATGGCAGGAATCATAAGCAGCAGAATGGGGATGACCGCAGGGACCATAGCGGGGAGACTGAGTACGTCCGGATTGTAACGATACCGCACCTGAACATCCGCCAAAGCACTGCTTTTTTTGGTGGATGAGCGCATATTGAGTTCATCCGACTGCCATTTTTCGTGCATGGCACTGACATATCCGTTTACGGTTTCGGCGCGGCTCGGCATGGCACCATCGATCCACACCCCGATTTGCGGTGTATTTCCCTGCTGCAGATCTTTGCCGAATCCGGGCGGCAGTTCCAACACAAGTGCCAGTTCCCCGTTTTTCATACGCCGTTCCAGATCCGTATAATTTTTTATATCCTGATGTTGATCAAAATACCGTGGCGACCCGGAAAGATTCTGAATATATTTCTGACTTGCAAGGGTATTGTCATTATCCAACACCGCACAGGGGAGATTTTCCACATCCATCGTGATTCCGTATCCCATTGCCAGCATGAGGAGCAATGCACCGAACAATGCCAGGGTGGCACGAACCGGGTCACGCATGAGTTCCAGCCATTCCCGCCAGCCGCAGGAATAACAGCGTTGAATACTGAATTTCTCACGGAAAAACCGTTTGATGGGGGAAAGTTCTTTTTCTTTCTTTGCTTCTTCCGCCGGATCGGGAATGGTCATTTCCGGCTGAACCTGATTTGCCGGGTCTGCTTCTTCCAACAACTTGATAAACGCTTGTTCCAAAGCATCGCAATGCTGATCTTTCATCAATTGCTGCGGGGTATCACAGGCAAGAGAACGTCCGGCGTGCATCAGAGAAATACGGTCACAACGCATCGCTTCATTCATAAAGTGTGTCGTAATGAAAATCGTCACATGGTCTTTGCGGGACAGTTCAATGATGAGTTCCCAGAATCCGTCACGGGCAACCGGGTCCACGCCGGATGTCGGTTCGTCCAGAATGAGGATGGACGGACTGTGAATAACGGCAGCAGCGAGAGAGAGACGTTGTTTGATCCCCAGCGGCAGAGACTTCGGCAAGGCATCGCTGATTGTATCGAGATCAAACCGTTTCATCATGGCATCGACTTTTTCGGGAATCAATTCTTTTTCGATTCCGTAAAGATTTGCATACAATTCCAGGTTTTGCTTGACAGTCAAATCGCCGTAAAGAGAAAAGAGCTGCGTCATGTATCCCAAATGTTTCCGCATTTCCATAGTATTGCCGGAAACGACTTTCCCAAAGAGTTTTGCTTCCCCTTCGGTGGCAGGCAGCAATCCGCAAAGCATACGCATGGTCGTACTTTTTCCGCATCCGTTGGAGCCGAGAAAGCCGAAAATTTCACCGCGTTTGATTTTGAAGTTTACATGATCAACGGCTGTAAAATCCCCGAATTTTTTGGTCAACCCGGTGGCTTCAATGGCAATATCATCATTCCCGGATAAGTCAAGCGGCGGGACAACGACTTCATGATGTCCTTCCCGGCGGCTTTCCGGAAGCAATTCAATAAATGCGGCATCCAAATTATCTTTTCCGGTACGGGACAATAATTCTTTGGGAGTGCCGGTGGTGAGGATCTTCCCGGAATCCATGGCGACCAAATGTTCAAAACGTTCCGCTTCGTCCATATAGGCGGTTGCAACAATAACACTCATATTGGTGTTTGTTTCCCGGATGACATCGATCAGATCCCAGAACTGACGGCGTGCCAGCGGGTCAACACCGGTAGTAGGCTCATCCAATACGAGCAAATCGGGGTCATGGATCAAAGAACAGCACAAGCCGAGTTTCTGTTTCATCCCGCCGGAAAGTTTACCTGCCGGACGATCGAGGAACCGGGCGAGTCCGGTACTTTTCGTCAACATATCAATACGGCGTCTGCGTTCTGCGGCATCGTGCCCGAACAACCGGGCGAAGAATTGGAGATTTTCCTCCACCGTCAACGTAAAATAAAGATTCTTTCCCAATCCCTGGGGCATATAAGCAATTTTGGGACAGATGCGGTTTCTGTGAGTCAAATCCCGCATATCTCCGCCGAGGACGGAGAGTTCCCCCCTTTCCGGCATTTTTCTTGCCCCGGTGACCAGAGAAAGCAGCGTGGATTTTCCCACACCGTCAGGACCGATCATACCAATCAGTTTCCGGCTTTCAATGGTCAATGACAAATGATCGAGGGCAACGGTTTTGCCGAATGAAAAGGAAATATCTTTTGCGACAACAACCGGTTCTGCACTCATTTTGTTTTACGGTCCTTTTTGAGTTTAAGCTGTTCGGGCCATTCTGCTTTCGGATCAAGTTTCACCCAAGCCATGCCGGGCAGACCGGTTTTGACATATTCCCGATACTGGCGCAGCAATTCCGGGGCGATTCTGGCTTTGACACGGAACATGAGTTTCTGCCGTTCCACTTTTGTTTCCACCGTTTTCGGCGTGAATTGTGCCTGATTGGCAACATAGGAAACAGTCGCAGGCAGAGGGGTATCAGGAATGGCATCCAATACAAGACGGACATCGGAGCCGATTTTGACTTTTCCCGCTTCGATTTCCGGCAGATAAAAGGTCATATACACATCTTCCAGGTCAATCATATTCAATACACGGCCGCCGGCGGACAGCACTTCGCCCGGTTGGGAGATACGGTATTGGATACGGCCATCCAGCGGAGCCACCAACTTGCAGTCATCCAAATCGGCTTTGATACGTGCCACATCGGCTTCCGCTGCTTTGATATTGGCATCGGCGGCTTTGAGTTGTGCCTGAGAAACGGAGACATCCGCCTGTGCTTTTTTGATATCAGCCTTTGCGCCTTCCAATTCGGCTTTTGCGGTCAGATACGTGGTTTCCGCATTTTCAAAATCCTGTTGAGAGATTGCTTTGGAATCCCGCAGCGGTTTGAAACGTTCATAACGTTTTGTTGCACTGTCCAGTTTACTGATAGCCTGTGCCTGCTTTGCGTTCATGGCATCCAATTCACTCTTTTTGAGTTGAATGGTTGCTTCTGCACTGATTTTATTGGCTTTTGCCTGAAGAAGTTTTGCTTCTGCCTGTGCCAATTCCGCTTTCAGCGTATTGGTTTGCATCATGGAAAGGGTTTGACCTTTTTTCACATAATCGCCATCGGTCACACGGATATCTTCAATCTTTCCGCTGAGTTTGGAAGAAATATAGAGTTCTGTGGCTTCCAGTCTGCCGTTTCCGTATGTCAGATTTTTATTATGGTAGATTGCATTTTTCTGATAATCCCATGCAAAATATCCCCCTGCAGCGGCAAGGACGACAACAGCTCCGATAATGATTTTCTTGTTCACGATACACTTTCCTTCCGTTATTTTTTGTAGACTATGAACTTGAAAATTAATATACACTTCCGGCAATTAATTTCAAGTCGGGTCCTGAAAAAAATATACAAAAAAAGGTTCTTCGACGGTTTGTACCACAATTATGCTCAAAAATATATAACAAACAAATACAGAATGTAGAATCGACCTGTTTTATACGTAAAATAAGTATAAACCTTAACGTCCAGACAAACTTGGATTTGTCGATAGACAAGCCCCGGCGGGGCTGGTCTAACAGTGATTCTAAATTCTTTCGGACATTGAGTCTTTTCTTACATGATTTCGTGAGTACTTCAAATTGAAAATCCAGCAGTTTCAGGAATTTTCAAGCTCAAAGGAGATCTGATTGTATAGCACAAACCATCGAAGATGCCTTTTTTCTTTAATTCAACGCAGTTCTTTCATGCTGAGCGGCTTGAAATTGCGTTTCGTGTGCTGCCGTTTCTTTGCATCCACGGAAAGATATTTCCAACGGTTGAATGCAAAATCATGGGGAATGTAATGGTTCATCCAGGAATGAGTCAGCACAAAGGACACGGTATGGGTCTCAAAAATCCATGGCGTTTTTTCAATCAGATACCGGGACATATTTTCATATTTCTTTGTCCGTTCCGGCGTGTCTTGCATGGAAAGGATCTCTTTATACATCCGGTCGAATTCCGGATCACTAAACGCAATACGGTTACAGGAGCCTGCGTTGGGCCCGTAGAATAACTGAAGAAAGTTTTCTGCGTCCGGATAGTCCCCCGTCCAGGAAAGACGGAACATTTGCATATCACCGCTTGCCAATTTCTGGAAGAAGCGGGGGCGTGTATTGAATTCCGGTTTGAGTTTGATCCCGATATTCCGCAGATCATTGGCAAACAGTTCAGCCGTCTGACGGTAAAAGGTATCGCTGCCGGTTTGATCAAAGGTCAATTCCAGATTTCTTCCGGTTTTCGGGTCGATTCCATCCGGATATCCGGCTTTTTTCATATACTCTTTTGCCAATGCAATATTCGGCTTTTCCTGTGAGGCATCCGGCGCGTGCAATGCCCCCGGGACACCGGGCGGAACCGGACCGTAAGCCGGGGTGAAGCGTCCGGCGGAATGGGTGACGCGCATTTGTTTATCAAAAGCCAACGCAATGGCTTTCCGGAGATTCTGATTTTTCCCCAGAACCGGATCGGCAAAATTGAACCCGATATAATTGGTTTGCAATTCCGGTGCCGTTTGCAAGCGGATCCCACGCTGTTGCAATGCAGGTGCAAGTGTACGGTCATCCCGGATTACCGACTCAAAATGGTCGGCATCAAGTGCGTAATAATCCAATTCGCCCTGAAGAAACATAAGCCAGGAAGATACAGGCTGTTTGACCAGATAACAGGTGATCCGGTCCGCAAGCGGCAAATTTTTATTTTGTTCCGGCGGCAATGCCCCGGCAAATGTTTCCGGTCTGTAATCCGGATTCCGGATCATAGTAATAACATAGTCCGGCTGCCATTCTTCCAACAGGAATGGACCGCTGCCCGATGGATGTGAGGCAAAGTCATTACCGTAATAGTTTACTGCCTCCGGTGATACAATCGCACAATACGGCAAAGCAAGCGCATAATGAAACCGGGGATTGGGGTCGTTCAAATGAATTTGAAATGTATGGGGATCCAGAACTGTAAAACCGGGATGTTTTGACTTGTACGGGGTATCATCTCCCGGTGCGGCATTCCGGGTCTTTTCCCGGAAATCTGCCAGTCCGCGGATATGATCCCGGATGACCCAGAATCCGGGGGAACGCAGCCGGGTATCAGCAAGACGCAGGAGTGAATAGACCACATGACCGGCAGTGATCTTTCTCTCCTTTTTTGTTTTGCCTTTGAAATGCGGACCATCGGCAAAATACAAGTCATCCCGCAAGGTGAAAGTGTATGTTTTCAAATCCGCAGAAAGTTTCGGCATTTCCCGAAGCATGGAGGGTTCCAGCTGATATGCACCTTTTGTATACTTGTACTGGAGCAGTGTATCATAAAACGCACAAACCACAGCCTGACTGGTGGTATCTGCCGCCAATGCCGGGTCAAGGGATGTGATCCGGCTGCCAAGACTCATAATAACCTGACTCTGCGTCAGTTGCTCCGGATTTTTTCCGCAGGAACAGAGAAACAGAATGGATAATGTGAGGCATAATAATTGGTACAGTTTAGAAATCATCATCATACCTCGTATTGGCGGAAAACAATTCTTTTTGTTGATCCAGGACACTGTAAACAACATCCGGGGTGAAACCTCTGGATATGAGAAAACGGAATGCCTTTGCGTACCGTTTCCGGTTGTCCGGTTCCCGACTGAAACGGGTTTGATTTTTTGCCAGAAGTGCAGACGCATCTGCGGTCAGATCTGCCGTGGAAAAACGGCTGTCCGGCTCGTTCATGACCTGTTCGATGATCTCTTTCGGGACCCCCTTGGTAATAAGCCGGGAACGGATGCGGACGGGTCCGTATCCTCTTGACCGGAGGACCGCCACCACATCTTCACAAAAACGCAAATCGGAAAGAAAGCCCATTTCTTCCAATTTTTTTACAGCCTGTTCGATATCACGCGGTGTAAATTTTTCTTTTTTGTAAAGTTTGCGGCGGAGTTCCAATTTTGAGCAAGCGCGGGCAGCAAGAATTCCGGCGGCTGTTTCCAGTGCCGTTTTCGGTTGTCTGCTGCGCTTGCGCTTTTCGGCTGTCTCCGGAGAAGATTCCATCATTTCTTGAATACGTCGTCAAACTGAAGTGTGGAGGGTGAGAAGTTGATCTTGCGTGTGAACGCAAGCGCATCTTTTGCCCCGTAAATACGGTCCATACCGCAATCTTCCCATTCCACAGAAAGAGGTCCGGTATAACCAATACGGTTCAGTTCGCGGATAATCGCTTCAAAATCGACTTGTCCGTGACCCGGACTGCGGAAGTCCCAGCCGCGTCTGCCGTCGCCGAAGTCGATATGGGATGCCAGAATACCGCTTCTGCCATCGAGGGTGATTGCAGCATCTTTCACGTGGCAATGGTAAATGCGATCCGGGAATGCCTGAATGAATTTTACCGGATCGACACCCTGCCAGAACAAGTGACTGGGGTCGAAGTTGAACCCGAATTCTTCACGGCGTCCGACAGCATTCAGCGCACGTTCTGCGGTGTAAAGGTCGAATGCGATTTCAGTCGGGTGAACTTCCAACGCAAATTTAATGCCGTATTTACCGAATTCATCAAAAATCGGGTTGAATTGATCTGCAAAATATTGGAATCCGCCTTCAATCGTTTCCGGCGTGACCGGGGGGAAACTGTAAAGCAGATGCCAGATGGAAGATCCGGTAAAGCAAGTGACAACATCCACACCGAGATTTTTTGCGGCGCGTGCAGTATCTTTCATATTTTGTACAGCCCAGGCACGTTTTGCTTCTGCATTTCCGGCGCAGCAGGCAGGGGCAAAAGCATCGGAACGGGCATCGTTATTGGGGTCGCAAACAAGCTGTCCGGTGCAATGGTTACTGATCGCCCAGAGATTGAGATTATATTTTGCCAGCATTTTGCGGATGGAATCGCAATACGCAGGATCGTTTGCTGCTTTTTCCACATCCAGGTATCCGCCGCCGGTGGAAAGTTCGATTCCGTCGTAGCCGCATTCCCCGGCAAAACGGCAGAAATCTTCAAAGGGCATATCGCTGAATTGTGCAGTAAAAATGGTGACTGGTCTTGACATAAGAGTTTCTCCTTATATTTTTATGGTTGATTTATTTTTGTGCTAACGCATTGCGCATGACATCCAGCGGCGGCTTCCGCCCCGTCCAGATCTCAAAGGATTTTGCCCCTTGATGGAGCAGCATGGAGGCACCGTTTGCATGGGCAATATGGTGTTCTTCTGCATAAGACAGAAGTTTTGTTTTCTTGTAAATCGTATCAAACAGAAACACATTCCGGGGAAGCAGTGCGGGGTCGATGGGTGCCGGATCGGTTTCTTTCAAACCCAAACTGGTACACTGGGCAATCAATGTGACACCATCAAGAAGCTCTGCCGTTTTACTGCTGTCACCATAGGCACAGGGCAAATCCGGAAAACGCTGCTGAAGTTTTTTACATAAAACTTGTGCTTTTTCCACTGTCCGGTTGATGATCCGGATGGATCGTACACCGGCAAATGCCGCATGAAATGCCAAGGCGGGAACAACGCCGCCGCATCCCAGAAAACACAAATCCGCACCTTGTAATGCAGGACCGCCCGTTTCCAATACCGCCTGTTCAAACCCGTATCCGTCAGTGGATGTCCCGATAAGGGATCCATCTTTGACGGTGACGGTGTTCACACTTTCCGCGAGTGCAGCATGTTCCGCAATATCACTCAGGAACGGCAGAATATTATTTTTGTGCGGGACGGTGATATTGAATCCGGCAAGTTGTTTTTTTGCACTTTCAGTAAATGCCGCCAAATCCTCTTTCAAAACATGCACCGCAATATAGCGGGCATTCATTCCCAATGCCTGAAATGCAGCATTGTGCATGACCGGGGAAAGAGAATGGTTGATCGGGTCACCGATCACAGCAAATTGAAGTCCTTCAAATTGATATATTTTTGACATATTCAGCAAACTCCTTGATTTATGACTCTGTCGCGCAGAGAAAATTCACATCCGCAGAAATTCTGCCGGTACAGTTCCAACCGTTTGCTTTCTGCAATGGAAAGAGCAAAACCGTTCTGCTTTTTAAAATCCAATGGTTCAAAATGAGAATATTGACCGCCAATCTCAAAGATCAGTTTGGAATTTTTATGAGGGCTGACAGTCAGGGTTGTGGCAAAGTTCATATTCAATTCTGCCGCTTTTTCTGCAGTTCTGCCGAGAGAAAAGGCAAAACAATAACGGCAGCGCAACCCCTTTTCCGGATACGTTTCCGCCTGATCCAACTGGTGAATACTGGCAAGCCAGGCATCATGATCATAGGGATCGGTAAGCAATTCCACATGATGCGCAAGGGCAAGCGTTTCCGCCGCTTTCAGCCGTTTCTCATATTCCGCATGACTGCATAGATTGGAATTGGAAAAATACAATACCGTTTCCCGGTCTTTCAACCGGGGCAGACAACCGCTGGCACAAGGTCCGCAACAGGTGTGAAGCAATAAAGGTGTTGTGGATGACTCTGTCATGGTCTCAT
>JAFVSW010000034.1 GCA_017503545.1 Lentisphaeria bacterium
CAACCAGAAGTTCAATCAGCGTGAACGCTGATTGAGTGAAGATGTGAAGGTGTGAAGAGCATTTTTGACTATTGTCAAAAATGCGTGAAGTGCGCCCTGTCGGGCGTAAGGATGTGTCGTTTTTATAAATTATTTTGAGGTCATAAAACGCCAAAAACCTAACTTTGCAAGCAGCACTCACCAATAGTTCAATCAACGTAAATCTTTGCTTTCTCATAACAAGACCTCTCATTTTTCGTTATTGATTCAGAAATTTTCTTTTTCAAAATATGGACGGATCAGGATGTAATTGAGCATCAGCATACTGCCATCTTTCGCAGCCCAGTTGTCAAATGTCAATTTGATATTTTCTTTCTCGGCTGTAAACAGGATCTTATGAATGTTGACAAAGGCATGATTGCTCTTGGTGTTATTGCCGATGTAATGTACATCTTCCAACACTTTGGCTCCATCAAGTGTCAATTTCAACGGCAATGCACCGGGTCTCTGACGATTGCAGATCACATCATCATAATCTCCAACGTAATAATACATCAGATACTTTTTGCCTTTTTGGAATCCATTGGCAACCTGGCTCAACTCACTGTGACTGCCTTTTTCTTTGGTGAAAAGCGCAAAGTCATCCCCTGCCCCTTTAGATCCATGCAATTTGATCGAGTTCTTACCGTAACCGCGATAATATTCCTTGACCACATTACCCGTCACCTGCCAATGTTTCAAACCTTCCGTAAATGCCGGATTCTTCACATGTCCCGGTTTGAGTTTGTATCCGTATTCCGCAGACAAAAGATTCTTCTTCCCTTCAAACGCATAATGACGCATCACACGGAAACACCAGCGGGCAACTTCTTCATCCGCTGCGTACGTACCCCAGAAGCCGACTTTACCCACACCTTTGAATGCCGGATCATTCGCAACTTTGTGCATTTCCATATCCACGATCACCTTGAAATCAATGTCCGGATGATGGGCAAGAGAAATGTTCGGCGGACAGGAGAAATTCCCCCAGCAAACACCGGCTTTGCAGAATAACCCCGGCGCACAATCCCGGAACATATTCCATTCCTGCGCCGCATTGTTCAACATCGCCTGAACATCTTCCATTGTTTCTTCCCCACGCGGGTAAAGTTCAAATGCCATCCACCCTTTTCCATTGGAGGCATTTGCAGCGGCTGAAATCGCATTGAGCAACGCATCCGTCACAGGTCCGGTCTGATACGTGATCATCAATTTGTTATACGGATTCGCAAATTTTTTCAACGCATACGCATAAGGATCAAGCATCACCGGATAAAAACATTCGGACTCATCCATGGTCGAACCATGACTGTACGGATTCCGGAACGATTTACTCTTTTTCATCCGCGCAAGATCATCTTCCGGAACATTGGCTTTCTGCCAATTCTGAATGGCAAAATTTTCCAGATATTTACGTCCGAGTTTGTTGAGTTCCGCAAATTGAGACGGTGTCAAACCGCCAATATTGAGTGTCGTCAACCCCGGAAAAATATATTTTTTGAAAAAGGCAAAATCGTATTTCCCATTCCCCGGCATACGCGGTGTTGACATGGAAAATGTGATCACATCCGGAATCAGACGGACTTGCAATTTACCGGATGCACCGGAAATTTTCAGAGTAAACACGCCCGGATCAAGATCACGGATCACTTCGCTCAACGGATAAGTTTGATCAAAAAGTTTCTTCCCGTTCAAACGGACGTTAAACGATTTTTTCCCATCTGCATCAAAACGGAAAAGCAAAAATCCATAACGGGGATTGGTGATTTTGACCGTTGCGCCATCTTTCACCCGATCATGAAAAACTTCGGTCACAATATTATTCAACTGTTTCGCATTTCCGGGCAGTTCAGGAATCGGTAAAACGCGGATCTGGAATGTTTCTTCCGAATAGATTTTTCCGGATTTTTTACTCTGCACCCGGACGCGCATCGGCTGCACTTTATTCGGTGTCAATTTGCCGAAATTTACATTGAAACGTTCCAGAGTAAATGGAGTTTTGACCGTCTTTTTATCATACCCGAAATAAAATTCACACTCTGCATTTTCAATATCGCCGCCTTTGAATTCTCCAACCCAGCGGAAATCCATTGCCGGTTTCTGTTCCGGAATATAACGGAGTATACCCAGCGGCACAAGACAGGGCATCACATTTTCCATTTGATTTCGGGAATCGCGTTTCGCAATCTCCGTAAGCGGCTTCAGGGTCACTCCCGCCACATCAAGTATTCCTCCGCCCGCATCCAGAATCAATTCAATATCATAATACGGATAAAGTGGTTTCTCATTGGCGGATAATGTGATCTCACGTTCAAAATAACGCCAGTCTTTCAGGTTTTCCGGCAGTCCGACAAGCAGATGATCACCATCATATTCCATATTATTCGAACTGCAGGCAACACGGATCCCCGACATGTGATTGACCACTTTTTCCGTGCGGAACCAGGCTCCAACTTTATATTTTTCACCTTTGACCAGTTTCAGATTGGTTTGGTGAAGCTGTACTGGCACTTTCCGGGAAATCAAACGGAAAAACGGTTTGTTGTCAGGGCCGCCTTCGCGAAAATATTGCACCTGCGCACCGGATCGGGTCAACGGCATCCAGCCGGAAGGAAAGGAACGTCCGTCGGCTTTCAAATCCGGATTAAAAACCAACTCCCGTGCCGGGAGGGAACCAATTGCTGTAATTGCACACAGCGCAACAAACCATCTTTTTTTCATACATTCACCTTTCCTGTATTTTATTGTTTGTTTTTATATATCTTACAAGATTCACGTTTTACTATTGTGTGCGGTACAAATTCAGTCCGCATGGTTTCGATCCTGCCATTGCCATGCTCATACAAAAGTTGCGCCGCACGGTATCCAATATCATATAAGTTGTTATCAAGCGATGTAATTGCAGGATAACATTTTTCGTCAAAATGAAGATTACCGTATCCGATCACGGAAAATTTGTCCGGAACTTTATAGCCCCGATTCGTCAACGAAGTAATAATACTGAGTGCCGAAAAGTCACTGTTCGTCCAAACCGCTGTCGGCTTGAAGTCCAATAATTCTTCCTCCAAATCATGATAATTCTGCACTCCATCCGATACACGGAGAAGAATATGATCTTGCGGAATTCCTGTCGCCAATGCTTTATCCAGAAATGCTTGAAGGATTTGACGGGTATTGATCACCCAATTGTAATGTCCGACAAGGGCAAACCTCTCATGATGCAATTGATTATACAAATAATCAAACAGCAGTTCACCCCCCTGCTTCATGTCACTGTACACACCATGACAGACCGGTGTTTTTTGCGGGATCCCATTGGCAACCAGCAGCGGAATTCCACTATTCCCAAGTTTTTCCCCGATCACATCCAGAAATTCAGAAAAAACAATATCAAAGCAAATCACGCCGGCAAGACGTTGTCCAATACATTGTTCTGCAATAGCATTGCCTACCGTACGGAACGTTTCCGCCGACGGTTCCTGCCCACGGAATACGGAAAATGTTTTTACAAGACGATTCTGTTCCGCCACGGCATCTACGATCCCCTGAAGCATTACTCCGGAATAGCCATTCGCCAAATCCTGGGTAATAAATCCGATCACATTAGAACTTTTATTCCGGACCGCCAATGCGATTTCGTTACGGCTGTATCCGAATTGTGCAGCTGTTTCCAACACTTTCCGCCGCAACTCCGGACGATAACGCTGCGCCAAAGTTCCTCCGCGCAAAATTGCGGAAACGGTCATTTGACTGACCCCGATTATTTTTGCCAATTCCTGCTGTGTTATCATAAAAAACCTATTAAATTTTATCTATATTTACGTAAATATACATCAATATATTTTATTTGTCAAGAATTTTTATAAAAAAAATATTGTTTTTTTAAGTGAGGTAATTTCAAAAGTCCGGCAAAATTTGACTGAAAAAAGATTGTTGATGAGATGAAAATGGTAGTTTGTTCCGGCGTCGCCATACGGCTATGCCGCGACAAGGCGTGGAAAATAACCATCCACCTTCGCCAAGGCTACGGCGGACAAGCCGAAAACGCTCCGTTTTCAGATCGCAACAAGGTTTTTCAGGCATTTTTGAAGACTTTTGAAATTGCCTCTCATAAAAACAGAAAGAAATTCTCATGAAAAGAAAAATATTTGTTACATTGTGTGCAGTTGTTTTCGGGTGCATGTCCGTTTTCGGGGAAGCGGAAAAATATCCCGTTTCACTTAATGCAAAGGATTGGAATAAATTCCGGTTCTTTTCCCGTCCGAATAAAAATGCCATTGTTTCCAACCTGGAAGAAAATGGCAAGCAGCTCCTGCGGGTCACATTCTCAAAAACGCCGGGTGTCAAAGACCTTTCTCCCTGTGCATACCGGCAGTTCATTCCGATTCTGGATACCGGAAAATACAGTAAATTCCGCTGTAAAGTCCGTTTTTCGGCTCCGGTATCCACCGCCTCTGTTTGCTTCTATTACAAAGGCTGGCAGACCGAAAGCTGGAAAAAGATGCAGAATGTCGGTTTGCATGATAACATCCGGGCAAAAAATATTCCAGCCCAAAAGTGGATTGATATAAATATTGATCTGAAACATAAAGAGTTGGATAGAATAACATTGGGCCTCCGTGTCGCAGGCATCCAAGACAGTGCGCAGGTAATTGCCGATTTCCAGGATATGGAATTTTACGCTCCGGATACCGTCCTGAAAAAGTAATATTTTTTCTGTAATCAGGTTGGAGGGGGATGATTTCTGAATTTTTTTGCCACTTAATGTGTATTTCTTCCTTGATTATTTTAATTTTTGTTGTATTTTACCGGATGGTTTGAATATTGAGGTCGTTATGCTGAAGTGGATGAAATTACGGAATCTTGCATTGGTCGAAGAGGCAGAAGTCGAATTCGGCGCACATTTCAACGTCATTA
>JAFVSW010000221.1 GCA_017503545.1 Lentisphaeria bacterium
GGTTGATTTTGTCGCCCAGTTGAGGTCGGACTCCCATGGAGCCGGCATGGAAAATCACACCCATTTTCAGTTCGTTGACTTTTTCCCAAACCGGATAGATCATGGGATCGTCCGGAGAAAACCCGTGTCCAGGCCACATTTTCAGAATCCTGCCGCCACGATCATAAAAACGCTGAATCTGAGTCTGCGCTTCCATTACATTCCGCGGTTCCACATATAACGCCATTACAAGCCGATCCGGATGGCGCGCCACCAGTTTTTCCGTTTCTTCATTGGTTCCGACAAGTCCGAATGTGGTGTAACGCGGATGATCCGGAGTTGCAAGAACAAATGATTTTTCGATTCCATACTGATCCATTTCAGCAAGGATTTTTTCTTCCGGGTAATTCTTTCCCAGATAATGAATGTGTGTGTCTATGATTTTCATGGATAAACCTTACTCCATTAAATGTAAAATAAAATTCTTATAATCAATTTGGTTTGATGTGCATAAGTGCCCCTTCATAAGATCTCATCATCAACAGGTCCAGTTTTGGACAATCCAGTGGCCGGATACGCTCCACATGGGTATCCATAAATACACCGTTCCCGGATTTATTATGATACGCTCCGACCGCCGGGTATGTTTCATTTTTAGGCCAACTTGTGGTATATACATGTTGGCACTGATACCAGCAGCTCCGGGGGGTATCATAACAGATGGAATCAGTCATAATAACAGCCTGTGATGGCTTATTCGTGGCAGCATTGAAATTATTCCAATAACCAATGTTTGACACGTAAAACGTTTTCAATTTTTTATCAGCAGCCCAACGGTATACATACCCGTAAACAGTATAAAGACTCTTACCATTTTTAGCCCTTGTTTGCCCGGAAGGACAAAACATACCTTTGAAAGTATTGTCGCCTTTGTTGGTACTCTCCAATTGTGGACTTCTTGTAAGAGCAACTTTATAATACCCGGCATTCTGTAAAGCAGGAATCCAACCGGTCCAACTCGGGGCGAACGGGAATATGCCATTGTGATCCTGTGCGTATTGATTGATCGCATAAGCAAAGTTTTTCAGATTCCGACTGCATTGTGATGTTTCCGATGTACTTTTTGCTTTGCCCAATGCCGGCAGAAGCATTGACGCTAATACAGCGATGATGGCAATCACGACAAGTAATTCGATCAATGTAAAACGATACCGCATGAAACGCAAAAAGCCCGCATGTGCGGGCACGGCATTTGCACAGCCGTATTTTTCTGTTTGTTTCTGCGGGAGTTGCATCCGTTTGAATCCGGGGACCAATGTTTTTTGCATAAGCACAAACCTTTCTTTTTGTTGTTTGTTATTTTAATGATAATTGATATTTCAACCAGGCATAAAGTGTATCTCCGAACTGCCGGTATCCTTCGTCCGAAGGATGGGTATTGATCTTTCGTTCCACCGTCCTGCGGTTCCCGTGATTCACCGGTTCCATTTTCGATGGGAACTGATGATCCCGGTCAAAATTCAACTGATGAGGGATCAAAAACAGTTTCGGATCTTTTTTCTTTGCAAAATGTGCCGTGACCGCCTGATTTGCCCGAAACAAACTTAGCTGAAGATTCCAATTTGTCTGCGTACATTTGTAATGGATCCCGTACGCATCCTGGGAAGTGGGCCCCAGAGAAAGCAAGCCGACTCCGATCACGGCATCCGGTGCCTGCTCCCGGATTTTTGCAAGGAGAAAATCCATATTGGCGATCATGGCGGCAATGCGGTATTCCCGGTTCTTTCCGTTGGCACTGAAAAGATCATTAGTCCCAAGCTGGAATGTAATAAAGTCCGGCACTTTACCGTTTCCGTATTTTTTCAGAAATGCAGCAAGATCAAATGTAAAATTACCATCTTTCAACACCATGAATTTACTGGCTTCTGAAAAACGGTAATGCGTTTTACCCGGTTTGTTGGAATCCTGTGTTTTCGCAAGAAATGAAGTCCACGCCCAACCGCCGAACCCTTCATGTGCGGTGTCCGGGTAATTTTTTACTTTTCCGGAACCAAACATCATCAACGCTGCATGTTTATCGTTTTTGAACCGTTCACTGACCTGCGCAGGATAAACAGTTCCGTCTGTCAAACTGTCGCCCACCATCAACAGGGAAACAGTTCTGCCTTTTCCCGCATCTGCCGGGGCAACATGAATGGTCGTTGAACCCTGCGCCACAATTCCATCTTCATCCCGGACCGTGATCGTCATGGGGAATTTCTTTCCGCCATCCCGGGCAGACGGGATATACCGCCAACGGAACTGATCGTTACGGCCCACCGCACAATCGGCATCAAAATCATAATCCGCATGATCCAATGTCAGTAAAATATTTTTCCAGTAAATATTACACTCCACACCGGGAACGGCATACACATTTGCCGGCAGAAAGAAATCTTTCTGTTTGGAAAGTTTTGTATCGACCGGAGTATTCTTGTATCCGGATGCAGCCTCCAGGACATCTGCTGCGATCTTCTGCCGTTCCAATTTCACGGAAGCAAATGCAAATTCCGCATTTTCCTCCCGGCTGATCGGCTGCAATACAAAACCGACCCACGAACAACCGGCAGGAACAGCAATATTCACATGAAAATCCAGCCATCCGTCTTTCCCCGGCAATGCGGTGGCACGGGCGAAACCGCCGCCCTTCTGAATATGAGCAGGAAATGTTGTTACCGTATAAAACTCGGCAAGCGGACCTTTGAGTTTGCCGGAAAGTTTATACATCCCGGCAGGAAGATTCCGTACCGTATGGCGGATGGAAAGACTGTGAATACCGTGTTTGAAAACAGATTTTATTTTCAACACATTGTTTTTCCCATCCTGTACAACTGCCGCACCGGGGGCATCACACACCCATCCATCCGGTAATTTTTTCCCGTTCAATTTTACAAAATCACCATTGACAAAATAATTCTTTTCTGCCGCAGCAATGAAACATCCACATCCGCAAAGCAGGATCAATAAATATTTTTTCATGTTGATTCGCTCCTGACAACTTATTTCATTTTGGAAAGTTGATATTTCAACCACATGTAAACAGAATCACCCATTTGATCATAGCCTGCCGCAGCAGGGTGACGGCCATTACACTGACGGATGATCTTTTTGCTGTTGCCATGGTTGATCGCTTCTTCCATCATGGGGAAATTGTGGTCACGATCCAGATTGACTTGTGTCGGGATCATAAACAATTTTTTATCTTTTTTCATCTTTTCGGCAAA
>JAFVSW010000222.1 GCA_017503545.1 Lentisphaeria bacterium
ATTGCCTCCACGATGAATCCAGTTCCTGCGGAACGTCTTCAACGCGGAGGCTGTCATAGAGCAATGTTATTCAATATTCTATTCCCAGGGTTACGCTGCGCTTCACCCTGGGCTGTCTGACTCTTGCCGCCCTTACAGGGCTTGTCTATTGATAAATCCGGGGTTATTCGGACGTTTAGATTTGTGCTTTTTTACGTGTAAAACTGGTCGATTCTACATTCTGTATTTGTTTATCAGGTGTTTTTGTGCATAATTGTGGCACAAACCGTCGAAGAACCTTTTTTTTTACGCTTGCAAACGGCTTTTTTTATGATATAGTATGGTAAAAATAATACCGGAATGAAAATGAAAAAGTTACTCTTGAGTTTGATTTGTTGTTTGTTTGCAGATCTTGCCCTTTACGGCAATGACCGCATCGTTTCCCTTTCGCCCGCATTGACAGAACTGGTTTGGCATTTGAAACAGGGAGAAACACTCGTCGGCAGAAGTTCCGCTTGTCAATATCCCAATGATGTCAAACAACTCCCGATCGCAGGAAATTTCGGTCAGCCGCAAGTGGAAAAAGTCTTTTCCCTGAAGCCGACATGGATCATTGCCAATGATTTTATCAATCCGCAGATGGCACACCGGTTCCGGCAGAATGGGATCAAAGTCGATCTCCGGCAAATACGGGATTTGGAAGATTACTGTTGGTGGGTACGCAAGATCGGAGAAATGTTATCCTGTCAGAAAGAAGCGGAAAAGGAACTGAAACGGATCGGATTTCTGGAACAGAAATTGAAACAGAAAAAAGCCATGCCGCTGAAAATCCTGTGGGTGGTATCGGATCGACCGTTAATGGTCGCAGGCCCCGGCAGTCTGCCGGATCAGGTCATATCCATGATGAAGATGAACAATGTGGCGAAATCGGTTCCCAATGAATATTTCAAATGTTCCTGGGAATGGATTTTGCGGCATCAACCGGACTGGATCGTATGGTCGATCCCCGGAAAACCGGAAAAAAATCACAGATTATGGGGTAAATTGAAGGCGGTCCGCAATAACCGTGTGATTATCGGAATCGTGGACGATCCGGTACAATGTCCCGGTCCGCGGTGGCTGGACTCGATCTTGCGTTTGCGCACAAAACTGGAACAGGGGGAATTACGATGAAACGGCATTTGACCGGTCTTATTCTTCCATTGATGGCGGTGTTACTCGCCGGATGTGCCGGGTTGATATTCGGTAAAGCGGAAATCGACTGGGCAAACTGGCAGCAGGATATCATTCTCTCCCTGCGTTTCACCCGTGTGTGCGGCGCATTTGTGATTGGTGCGGCACTGGCGATTGCGGGGATGACTTTACAGGGCGTGTTGCGGAATCCATTGGCAGAACCGTTTACGCTTGGAATTTCCGGCGGTGCAAGCGTGGGTGCGGCATTGACTTTTATCCTTCACATCAACACGTGGGGGATCTACACGATCCCGGTATTCGCATTGACGGGAGCGTTGACGGTACTTGTTCTGGTTCTGTTCTTCAGTCGGCGTCTGACAACGGAAGATTTGCTTTTGAGCGGAGTGATCGCAGGGACAGTATCTTCCAGTATTTTGGTATACCTTGTCAGCATTGCAGATAACAGTGAATTGGCTGGCGTGACCTGGTGGCTGCTTGGCGATTTACAGGCAATGGATAACCGTCTGCTGCTGTTTACCGCTGTCATACTTTTTGCTGCGTTATTCCTGATCCGCTGTTTTGCAGGGGAATTGAATGCGTTGGCATTGGGAGAGGAACGGGCGTGGATATTAGGTGTATCGCCCCGAATTTTCACGGTATTGTTTATCACAACCGCAAGTCTGCTGGCATCGGCGACGGTGGCATTGGCAGGGCTGATTGCTTTTACCGGTTTGATCGTCCCCCATGCAGTCCGGCGTATTTATGGCTGTGATCATACAAAAATTATTTTTCCCACGGCATTATGGGGCGGCACATTTCTGATGATTTGCGATATTTTATCCCGGATCGTTCATCCGGTACGGGAATTGCCGGTTGGCGTTCTGACCTCTCTGGTCGGCGGAACGGTTTTTCTTTATCTGATCAAAGTCCGGCGAAAGGGAATGTAACATGCAAATATCCACACACGCTCTTACATTCGGTTATCCGGAAAAATTATTATTTTCCAATGTAAATATCACATTTTCGCCGGGCAGGATCCATTGGATTGCCGGTCCGAACGGCAGTGGAAAAAGTACATTTCTGAAATTATTGTGCGGCTATCTGCAACCCGAAAAAGGCGAAATCCGGCTGGATGATCAACCATTGAAAACAATTCCGCATCGTATCCGCGCGAAACAGATCGGGGTTATGACACAGATTCCGCTGTACACACTGGATTTTACGGTGGAAGAAACGATCCGCACCGGATGTCTTTCCATTTTGCCCCGCTTTGCGCCGGTTCCGGAAGAACTGCGGGAACGGATGAGAGAAGGATTGGAATATTTCGGTTTGACACCGTTGCGCACGGCACCGGTAAACCGTCTTTCCGGCGGAGAACGGCAGAAAACGGCATTGGCATCCATGTATGCACTTGCACCGGAGATTCTGCTGCTGGATGAACCGACATCGGCTCTGGATCCGGCGGCACGGAATCATACGGTCAACTGGCTGACGGAATATGCAAAAGATCATACGGTGATCGCCGTCACCCACGATTTTGAATTACTTGGCAGGGCAGCAGGTCAACTTCTGCTGACAGATCCGGCAGGAACCATTCTTGCGGGACAGGCGGAAACGATTCTGACAGCGGAAAATCTGGAACGGATTTACGGAACAAAGGCGACAGTGGAATATAAATCAAACGGACAACGCCGGATCAGTTTTGATTAAACAAGATTTTTCAATGCTTCGACCACCCGTTCCACAGGCAGTCCAACGATATTGGGAATAGACCCTTTCACAGATTGCACAAGCATATCGCCGTGTTCCTGAATGGCATATGCCCCCGCTTTATCCAGAACATGGACTTTCTGCATATAGTCCCGGATCGTCTCCAATCCATAAGGCTTGAATGTGACCGTACTGACATCGGTAAACAGGATCCGGATCTTATGTTTACGGGAAAGAATACTGACGCCTGTGACGGTTTCATGCGTCTGCCCGGAAAGAGAAGTCAGAATCTCTTCTGCCTGGGCAACCGATTGCGGTTTACCAATGGTGGAATCACGGAATTCGATCACGGTATCCGCCCCGATCACGACGGAATCGGGGTATAATTGCGCCACTGCATCGGCTTTCATTTCGCTGTTCTGCAAGGCAATGGAATGTAAATAAATGGATTTTGCATCCAATTCTTCCACATCGGGAGCCGGAATGACACGGAAATCTGTGATTCCGGCAGAACGCAACAATTCCGCACGCCGCGGAGAGGCAGAAGCCAAAATCAAATCAAATGGAAAAGATGACATTGAAACATTCCTCCATCTCAGAAGGACTGGAAGATTTCCTGTTTGTTTGTGGTGGCAGTACCACGTTTGCCGACAACGATCCCGGCAGCATGATTGGCAATCTGTGCCGCTTCCGTTTCCGTTGCACCGGCAGCACGGCAAAGCGTATAAGTTGCAATCACCGTATCACCGGCACCGGACACATCAAACACTTCTTTCGCAATCGTGGGGATCGCCAGCAATTCCTGATTTTTCCGGAAAAGAGCCATGCCCTGATGACCGAGTGTGATCAGAAGGGAATCCGGATTCCAACTTTCCAATACCCGGCTGGCAACCAGTTTGAGACTTTCATCTTTTTCCACATCTTTCGGATCGGAACAATATACCCCGGCAAGCCCGAATGCTTCCATCCGGTTCGGTGTCATAAGGGAAAGATTACGGATCTGCATGGCATGTCCCGGGTGCGGATCAAGAGAAGTAAAAATTCCTTCTGCCCGGGCGGCATCCGCAATACTCTGGAGCATATCTTTCTGGAGCAAACCTTTTGCATAATCTTCAAAAATCAAGGCATCAAATTGATGGTTGCGGATCCCATTGAGAATGAGTTCCGACATCTGTTCCAGCACACTACCGGTGATCGCATGTGTATCTTCCACATCCATACGGACCACCTGCTGACCGGAAACGATCACGCGCTGTTTGATCGTGGTACGTCTGCTGGAGTCGATCAGAACGCCTTTGATGGCAATGTGATCATCACAAAGAGCCTGTTTAAGCTGCTGACCATACACATCATCGCCCACAACACCGAACGCACTGACCTGACATTCCGGAGCCAGGCTCATCAGATTGTGCATTACGTTTGCAGCGCCGCCCAACCGTGTTTCCTGCTTGCGGACTTGCAAAACAGGGACCGGAGCTTCCTGAGAAAGTCGGTTAGCCGGACCGCTGATATAGATATCAAGCATCAAATCGCCGAGGACCGCAATACGGGTACGGTTCATGGCATCAAAAATACAAGAGAGACGATTTTGTGAGATAGTCATATACAACTCATTTCTTTTTTTCAGCGACCAAATCATTCACAACAGCGTTGACCAATTTTTTCTGATCGACTTTTTCCTGCCGCAAATGGAATCTTGGTTTCTTCGCTTTCCAACGCGCCATGTAGCCGTCATAATGACTGAATATACGTTTAATTTCAAATATTTGCTTATCATTCATCTCATCCTGATTTTCGGTAACATAAATGATAAGCTGATCCATTGCCCCGCGTACAAGATCCACTTCCCCGCGCATAAGTTTATCATTCGGGCGGTAATTCCGCATTTTTGCGCGGAAATGATCTACCTGTTTGATCACTTTATCTTTTTCCACATGAAATTCATAAATATTGCGTTTCTGCAGCTGAACCGGTACAACAAGTGTAAGATACAGCTGCGCAAGAGCCATCAGTACAAGCATAGTCACTGCGGTACCGGTGATAAAATCGCGCTTGCGCTTGCAGGAATAACGGGCAATGATTTCTTTGGAAGGCATGGGGGGCATCGATCCTTGCTTATTTGCTCCAGGGCAATGTCCATTCGCCCCGTTCATACAGGGAGTAAAGAGCAACTGCAATACCGGAATATTCCCCGGCTTTGCTGCCCAATTTGCTCGGGACGATATCGCACTGCATCTGCGGCCAGGAATATTTGGTGATCCGTTCCATCAACGGTTTCATAAAGAGATCACCGCAATGTACCGCAATGGTACCGAGTGCAATCACGGACGGATTGAAAATATTCATCAACGCGCCCATTGCCTGCGCATTGCGTTCCATCATTTCATCCCATACGGAAACGGCAAAGGCATCGCCTTCGCGTACTGCGATTTCCAATGCACGCATATCAATGGCTTCCGCATTGCCGCCTGCTGCTTTCACAATAGCGGAATCCGGCTGATCTGCCAATTGTTTCCGCAATCTCTGAGCAATCGCCAAACCGCCGCAGAAGGCTTCATAGTCACCTTTCTGACCGCAATTGCAAACCGGTCCGGTGGGGTCGATCACCATGTGTCCGACTTCCCCGGCATAGTTGTTTCTGCCGCGGAGCATACGGCCGGATGTAATGATTCCGCCGCCGATTCCGGTACTCATGGTCAGATAAATCATATCATCCACGCCCTGACCGGCACCGAAGAGCCATTCTGCAAGACCGGCGGCGTTGGCATCGTTATCGAAAAATCCGGGGACGCCGAATTCTTTGGCAAGATAGTCGCGGATGGGTACATCTTTCCAGCGGGGCATGTTATGGGGTGCCTGAATCATCCCGGCTTTCCAATCCATGGGAGAGGGAGAACCGATCCCCAATGCTTTCAACGCACCGGGCTGGATATTCTGTTCTGCCAGCAATTTTTTACCGGCGGCAACAAGTTCGGGGAGAACATCTTTCGGGTCGCGGTCCCGATTATCGACACGGGCGGAAGCCAAAATAGTTCCATCACTCAAAGCGAGACATACGGCGATTTTGGTACCGCCGATATCGAATCCCAACACAGGAAAAGTTTCATTCATGATTACTACTCCAAAATAAATTTTTAATATTTTTTTAAAATATACATTGAAAAATGGAGAAACGCAAGTATTTTTTGAAGAAACATAGATTTTTTTTTTGAAAAAATAATCCGGATTGCATGTTTTCCGGAAAAAACAGAAGGTTTTTTAGAATGTACGGGTTAGATTTTATGCCGGTTTTAGCGCAAAGCGCAATGAGTTATGCGTTCTCTAATTCTGATTTGATGGGACAGACGATCTGCGTAGTCCTCTTTTTCTTCTCCATCGCAGTCTGGGTCGTCATGCTGGAAAAAATTATTACTCTCAAAAATGTAAAGAAAGATACCAATCATTTTGCCGCCGCTTTCGCCCGCCGGCGCGATCCCCTCCAATTGAAAGATCAGGCGGATCAGGATAACAGCCCCGCCGCCCGCGTATTTCAGGCGGCATGTGACCGGATCGAAGCATTTCACCTGCGGGAACAGCCCGGCGGACCGCGCCGCGCATTGAGCGATGATGAAATCCAAATCGTAAAAGCCACCATGAGCCAATGCGTGGAAGAACAGATCCTGCTCCTGGAAAAACGCATGATGTTCCTGGCAACAGCCGTCAGTGCCAGTCCGTTCCTCGGATTGTTCGGTACAGTCTGGGGGATCACTCTGGCATTTACCAATCTTGCCATTCAGGGCCGTGCGGATATTCAAACATTGGCACCCGGGGTCTCCGGAGCGTTGCTGACAACGGTCATTGCTCTGTTTGTTGCCATTCCGTCTCTGGTTGGATACAATATCATTGCGAACAGCATCAAAGATATTACGGTCCGGCTGGATAATTTTTCTGAAAATGTAGCAGCCAGATTGAAGATCGAACAGATGGAAAGCATTCAGGCATACGAAAAACGGAACCGGGAATAAGTAATCATGGCAAGACGTAATTTCCCGAGATCCACATTCGATTCCATCAACGTGACACCGTTGATTGATACCCTGTTCTTTCTGCTGATCATTTTTATGGTCACTGCTCCATTGCTGGAATATACGGTGGAAGTCTCTCCCCCGCAAATGAATGCGGACCCCATGAAGCCGGATGAAGATTCCAAAATCGTCAATGTCAAAGCAAATGGCGATATCATTTTTGAACGCCGGGTCGTCACCGGACAGGAACTGGTACGTCTGCTTGCGGAAATCCCCAAAACCGGGAATCCAAAACCCGTTTTCCTCCGCGCAGATGGTGACCTCAAATTCAAAAATGTCATTCATGTGATGAAATTGATCCGGGAAGGCGGATATCCTAACGTATTGTTCGTGACGGAGGAAGAACCGAAATGATGCCGCAATTTTCGCCCGGTGAACTCGCCGCAAGCGGGCGTGACCCATACGAAAACTCTGGACGTTTTACCAGGATTGCAATTTTTGTTGTTATCCTGCACATCGCGCTGTTTGTCGTCCCCTGGATTTGGTTCACCTTTTTGAAACCGCAGGAAAATAAGGTATTCGTCATGCGCGCCGCTCTTGCCGAAATGCCCAAAGGCAATTCTCCGGAAGTTCCACCGGCAATTCCCGGGAAGAAACCAGTTCCGGACCTTCCGGAGATCCCGGAGATCCCGGAGATTCCGGCGCAAAAACTCCCGGAACTTCCGGAAAAACCGCGTCCGGTGCCGCCGAAACAAAAACCGGCAGTAAAACCAAAACCCATTCCCGCACCAAAGAAAACGCCGGTAAAACCAAAAACAAAACCGGAGAAAAAGAAAAAATATCTTTCTGCGGAAGATATCCGGAAATCCATTCCGAAACAAAGAAATAATCCGCAGAGCAGAGAGTCCGCAAGACAACGGCAGCGTGCGGAAAAAGAAGCCGCACGGATTGCTGCGGAACGACGCCGGATACTGGACGAAACGGCAAAAACCCTGGAGAAAAAATTCGGGTCTCCTGCTGGAGGGCAGAAAGGTGTTCCTGCGACAAAAGAATTCTACGGTTATCTTGACCGATTGACCGCCATGCTGTATCAGCAATGGAATCAGCCGACAAGTACAGCATTGAAAAAACGCGGTATTTTTGTACTTGTCACCTTGCAAATTGCGGCAGACGGAACAGTGCAGACAAAAAATTTCAAACCGTCAGGCAATGCCATTATGGATCAATCAGTACAACAATTATTGCAAAAATTACGTGCCGTTCCGCCGCCGCCCGGTGGTCAAATGACGATTCCGGTAAAATTGGTCGTAAGTGAATAAAGGACAGATCATGGAGCATTATTACGAAAAATATTACAAACACCATGCACCGTCAGCCAATGCGCTGCTGCACCGGACAACGGACCGGATCGCTTCCATAAAAATCCCTCTGGGCAGTAAACATCCTGATCCGGAACCGATCCTTGCGCTGCTGCATGATGCCGGATTCAACGGTGTCCTGCTGAATTGTATCACACCCGGCGGAAAACTCGTACTGGACCCTGCCGGTTTCCTTGCGCTTTTTGCAGAAACCGCAAACAAATATTCCATACAATGCGGATTGGATATCCCCTGTGCATTTCCCGGAAAAACAAATCGTACCCAGCAGACTTTCCGTAAACAATTGCGCTCTCTGCTTTCCTCCGGCATTTCTTTCTTTGAAATCCGTTTGAATAATACAGAACAAATGGGGCAGCCGGAATGGGATCCGCTTTTCAGCATGATCCGGCAAATGCAGCCTGATGCCGTGATTTCCGGCGGTCCGGATCGACGCAGAAGCAATCCCGGCGGCAGCCTTCCGCCTCTCTCCAGCAGTCGCTACACGCCCCGGAATTGTTTTCTCAACGGAGAAGCGCCGAATAATCCGAAATCCATTGAACGGCATTATGCGTTGGGCAATCCTTTCAACGGGCTGTATTATCTGCAGCCGGAATGTGATATTCCCCTTCCCCCGACTCCGGAACAACTGGTGGAAGCATATATGAATTCCGCAGGAAACGGCGGAATCATGAATGTCAGGATCCCCATGGATGATCATGGCATGTTCTCCACGGAAACGGAAGAACTTTTCCGGTCATTCGCCCGCCGTCTCAATGCCTTGCAGAGCCGGGAGATCCTTTCCTGGTATCTGAATGACGGGGATCAATTGCTGGAACTTTACCCGGGTTCGTTCGATTTGATCGACTTGAGCGAAGATATGTCCTCCGGAGAACGGGTACGTGCCTGGAAAATCGAAGGTAAAACCGCAGATCAATGGCAAACACTGGCGGAAGGGACCATCATCGGTTTCCGCCGTCTCCGTCTTCTTCCGGAACCATGCCGCTGTACTCTGCTCCGGTTGACGGTGACCGGCGGCGGCGCAGAATTGAAACTTTATTCCAAGGTACATGATCATGAACAATAACCCTCCCGAAATAAAACGGATCGCCATCCGTGTAAAACGTAAAGCCGTTGCCGCAATCCGCCAGGGACATCCCTGGTTGTTTGCCGATTCCGTGGAACGGTATTCCAAAGACCCTGCCCCCGGTGATGTGGCAATTTTATTTGATCCCGACGGCAAAATGCTCGGTGCGGGGTTGTGTGACCCGAAATCGGTGGTACGTGTCCGTATTCTTGCGCATAAGAACGGGGAACCGCCGGTGGGACCGGAATTATTTGCGAAACTGATCCGCGAAGCAGCAGAACGCAGAGCAGGAAAAATCTCTGACGATACCACAGGCTGGCGTTTGATTCATGGAGAATCGGATGGTTTTTCCGGATTGGTGGCAGATAAATATGATGATACGCTGGTATTGAAATTGTATTCCGAAGCCTTTGTCATTCACGTTCCTGCGATTATTGATGCCATACAGAAAGAATACCCGGAAATCAAAAATACAGTGATTCGCCTTTCACGGGAATTGAGCCGCATCGTAACAACATATCAGGATGGCGATGTGATCCCGCCGACTGCACCCGTACTGAAAACATTTCTGGAAAACGGAATCCGTTTTCAGGCAGATTTGAAAACGGGTCAGAAAACCGGATTTTTCCTGGATCAGCGGGAAAACCGGCAGCGTCTGGAACGTCTTTCCGCCAACAAAGATGTATTGAATGTGTTCTGTTTCTCCGGTGGATTTTCTCTCTATGCCGCACGGGGCGGAGCCAATACAGTGACCGGGATCGATTTTGATAAACATGCCATTGCCGCCTGTGAAAAACATTTTGAAATGAACAAAAATATCCCGGCGATCCGCCGTTGCCGTCATACCGGTATTTGCGGAGATGCGTTTGAAGCAATGCGGGATCTGGCACACAAACGGCGACTGTTTGATATTGTGATTGTGGATCCGCCCTCGTTTGCAAAATCTTCCGGTGAAAAAGATACGGCATTGAAAAGTTATACCGCATTCGAAAAACTGGCGGTCCGTCTGCTGAAAAAGAACGGAATCCTGGTATTCGCCTCCTGTTCCAGCCGGGTCACCGCCGATGATCTGTTTCCGGAAATCCTCCGGTCCGCCGGTGACTGCCTGGATGTGTTTGACAAAACATATCATGCCGCCGATCACCCCGCCGCATTTGCGGAATCCTCTTATCTGAAATGCCTCTGGGCAAGGAAAATCAAATGACCTTGCAGGATCTTGACCGTCTGCCGGAATTGCTTCTGCCCTGGTATCAGGACAACAAACGGGATCTGCCCTGGCGGGAAATCCCGGCGGAACCATATCATGTCTGGCTCTCTGAAATCATGCTCCAGCAAACCCGCGTGGAAGCCGTCATCCCCTATTACCACCGTTTTCTGGAAGCATTGCCGGATATCCCCGCGCTTGCTGCCGCGGATGATGAAACAATTTTGAAATTATGGGAAGGCCTGGGCTATTATACCCGTGTCCGCAATCTCCGTGCCGCTGCACAAAAAATCATGGAGGATCACAACGGGATTTTCCCCTCATCCATAACCGGAATACGTGCGCTGCCGGGTATCGGAGATTATACCGCAGGCGCAATAGCCTCGATTGCATTCGGACAATGTGAACCGGCAGTGGACGGCAATGTTTTGCGCGTGATCACACGGTTTGCCGGGGCAATGGATGATATTACAAAAAATTCAGTCAAACAGCAGATCGCCGATGGATTACGGAGCATTTATCCATCTGGAGATCCATCCGGTTTCACACAAAGTCTTATGGAATTGGGTGCGTTGATCTGTCTTCCAAACGGCACCCCGAAATGCGCGGAATGTCCGTTGCAGAACGCCTGCTCCGCACACCGGAACAAACTGACCGATCTGATCCCGGTCAAAAAGCCGAAGAAACCGCGGAAAGAAGAAAAACACACCATCCTGATTCTGTCTTCAAAAGGAAAAATTGCGTTGCGGAAACGCCCCGAAAAAGGATTGCTCGCCTCCCTCTGGGAATTTCCATCTCTGCCCGGACATCTTACCAAAGATCAAGTATCACAACACTATCCGGCATGCCGTCACTGGCAGCGCGGACCGGAAGCCGTTCACATCTTTTCCCATATTGAATGGCACATGCACTCCTTTACAGCAGAAAGTCCGGAGGAACTGGAAGGACTCCAATATTTCTCTCCGGACCAATTTCCTGCGGTACCATCCGCATTCAAAGCATTTCTGCCGCTTAAAAAGTAATCGTCACAATCGCTTTCGGACGCAACAGAACCCGTAAATATTCTCCGTTCAATTTGAATTGAACCGATGCCGGGATCACGGCGGAATTGCTCATAACTGCCACATAACTGTTATCCGGATTCCGGAATATCACACAGGTAATGTTTGACGGCAGATCTTTGTTTGTATAACAATGCAGCAATGCCGCACCGCGTTTCACATACGGCGCAAAATGTTTGAATACATGATACTGGACGCTGGGCGTGATTTCCCCGGTACGGGAATGGATCTCCACCAGTCCGGCACATTCAAAATCACCCGTATTGGGCTGACCGTTTTCATCCAGCGCACAATTCCATCCGATAAATGACGCACAGCCGTTATTCAATGCACCACTGATGGTCTTTGCCCACCATAACGGTTCCTGTTCCGCAGAATTCGGCTTGATGTTCGGACCTTTTTCCGTCAACTGGAACGGTAATCCGGGGTGTGCTTCCCGTACCTGGCGGATCATTTCCGGACAACCGCAATAGGGATGCCATGCCACAGCATCCACATGTTTTTTGACTTCCGGATCAGAGAGCATGTACATGACCCGTTTCCAGTTGTTATAATTGTGGTCGTAAAGCCAGATTTTTGTATTCAATCCGGCGGCAGTCAACCGGGGCGGCATCAAATAACCGCAGAGTTCCATTTCAAAATCGGGGTGGAGACGACTCTGGGGCATTCTGCCGATCTGATCGGTATCCACTTCGTTCTGCATGGTGATGGCATCAATGGGCAATCCGTGTTCCCGATAGGCTTTCAGATATTCCACATAATAATTGGCAAAGGCGGGCAGATATTTCTGACGCATTTCACCGCCGCACATTTCACCGCCGGTCTTCATCCAGCCGGGAGGGCTCCACGGACTTGCCATCATAAAGAGATCATCCCGGAGGGCTTTGACTTCTTTTGCAACGGGGATGACATACGCTTCATCGTGTTCGATGGAGAAATGTTTCATTTCAATATCATCCGGCACATCGTTATAAGAATATACTTCAGTGGAGTAATCGCTGGAACCTACATTCATACGGACGATGGAAAGATTCAAGCCATCCGGAGAGAAAATATTCCGGAGCCATTCCGCCCGCCGGTCTTCCTCCAGCCGGGACAGCAAATAACAGGAGGCTTCGGTCAGGGATACACCGAATCCAAGCATGGTGTGGGAGACTTCTGCCGTATCCAGATCGAAACACGTTGCATCATAATAAAAATGGCGGCTGAACGGTTGATTTTCTGCCGGATATGCAACTCCGTTTGCATCTGTAACCAATGTTTTGAGTCGTTCGCTCATCTTCTTTTCCTTTCCTTATTTTATGAGACAAAGTTCCGGTGCTGTAAGCAGTCCGCATGGCACAAGTTGACGTATCGGTGAAATTGTTTCTTTGAATACTCCGGGTCCGGTCCATGCCGGCCAGGCTTCCGCCCCGTAAAACGGACCGAGTGCATTTCTGCGGCTGCCGTAAACTGTGATCTTCAATTGGATTTCTCCGGCAGGCAATTCCACACGGTAAGGCGGCCACGGCAGCAATTGTTCTTCGCCATCATTGATGGTGACACCCAGCAGAACGCCGCGCCATTTTGCGAATTCAAGCACTCTGCCGCCGTCTGGAACTTGAACCGTCCGGGAATAAGTGATATTTCCGGCATAATTGGGCAATCCCTGTTCCGTCCAGGAACCGGTCATCAACTGTTTCGGCAAGGTGACAAGGGTGTCATTCATGACTCCGAAATCACCAAGCAGGAACATGGCTTCCAATCCGGGCAGTTTTTCGTGATATTTACTGCGGAGTGACAAGGTATTTCTGCCTTTCTGAAGCAGAGTACAGGGGATATTGATACATTGGAAAGAACGGTCGATCCACCAGCAGATCACTTCATTTTTCAATACCGTACCGTTGAGCAGGATCTGATAAAATTCCGGATGTTCCAATGCCAATTGACAATCTTTTGCCGGGACATCTTTGATTTGGAAATTATAAGTCAATTCCAAATCCAGCATTTTTTCCGGCGGAGTATGATCCCGCAACCAGGGCTGAATCATATCACCGGCACGGTGACGCTGCTGCAGCATATCCCGTAATTGATTGTCAATGGAAAGAATATACTGTTCTTTTCCGCCGAATACGCCATCTGCACGCCAGTTGGCTTTATCCAGGACAAGTACGTTATCTTCATCCAACTGATAATCCCAGCCGTTACGGGGGAGTTTTTCCCGTTTTTCAACCGCTGCAGGAACCGGTTTTACTTCCGCAGAAAGGTTTTCTTCCGTAATAACATACAAATGAGATTCCCAATAATTGAACGACGTTTGCAGCACATATGCACCATTCGTATATTCCGCCGGAACAACGTAAATTTTTCCGGTCAGCGCATCAAGTTCGTACACGTTGCCGCGCTGCGGTACATGGATGGCAACTTGTGCATATGCAAAAGTCTGAGATCGTTCCCGCACCATTTTTTCATCACGGGGCTCGGAGGAGAAATTCTTGCCGTAATTGCAAAGAAATACCGTATACGATTTCCCCGTATCGGCAAGACGCGCCAGAATCGGCGGAATCTGTTTGCCGCCGGCATCTGCCACGGAAACACGGCGTACTGACGGACTCAAAAGCGATACGGCTTCGGCAAGCGTTGCCTGTTTGAATTTCTTATAAATCTTTGCCGGAATGTCAGAAAGAGCACCATCCAGATACGCCGGAATATCACCCAGATACAAGACCGTGCCGCCCGCTTTTACAAAAGCAGCAAGCAGATCCAATGTCGTCTGACGGATCGTATCCAGTTCCGGAATCAATACTGCCCGGTAGGATGCCTTATTGACTTGCAGCGTTGTTTTATTCACCGCACCATAGCGGGAAAGGATTTCTTCTTCCCCGAAATCAAAGTCCAGTTTCTGCGCCAGCAGCGTATTGGTAATGGATACAAATTGTTTATCCAGAACTTTCAGACCGCGATCTTCCCGGAACAGATCAAAACGCATCCATGCAGATTCAATCGGGTGAATGACCAGCAGTTCACGGATTTCTTCCCCTTCCGAAAGAATTGCGCCGAGACGGGCAAAATAATCTTCCACCAGCGGATATTTTTTATACCAGGATGACTGATAGGAAATACTGGCGGGATAGTCCCGTTTTGCTTCCGCTTCCGCAGAATACCAGGCAAGATGCTGACACCGTACATTGATCCCGAGCGCATATTGCAAATCGCCCAATGCTTTGTGACCGAAGAAGGGGAAATCCCACCCGGTACAGCCGTAGGTTTCGGAAAGACGCCATTTCTTCCCGAACTGACGTGCCATGGAGGTACATTGTTTGATCGTATTGAAAATACACCAGTGTTCCGTCAGAAAGTCGATCCCGGGCATTTGCATGTATTCATAAAAACGCATGGGCGAGCCGACTTCGTTGACCGCAAGAGCCAAGGCATCTTCTTCAAAAATGTGACCGGTCATTGCCAGTCCGTTTTCATCACACCATTCTCCGATCGTACGGGCAAAAGCCTGCACAAAATATTCGGTGATGATATTGTAAAAACGATGGCGCGCCGTGGAAACTTTTTTCACTGACGCAAAGAAGATCTCCGGCAGATAATCCGTGATATCCTCCCCGTACAATTCTTTGTAACGGGCGGGAATGGCATCGGTCCAGGATAAACTGTGCGCCGGGCCGGAATGCCAGAAACTGGGTTCATCACTGAAAATCGCTTTGACTGATTTGCCGAATTCGTCCCCAACTTCTTTCCGGTATGTTTCGTGTGTCGTTTCCACAAACTTTTTCACCGCATCCGGATTCAATGTATCCAGATAAGTCGCACCGTTGAACCAGGTACTTGAGGGACCGAGTACACGGGCAAAACGCAGCAATTTTCTGCTGCCGCGGGGCGAAAACTGTTCCGGATGTGCCTCTTTGCGGACTTGACGGACAATCGGATGTTCTTTTTCTCCGGTAACGGACGCCGTAAACCAGGCAAGGGTCTCGCCGCCCGCAGTGGATTCATCAACATTGTTCAGAATCTCGTAAACCAGGAAACGCATTTTGTATTGGTCATCCCGGGTAACGAAAGACCCGGCACCGCCGGATGGCCAGCGGTCTTCATCATAAAGATTGGCAATCAAGCCGAGTTTTTTTGCTTCATCCACACAAGCATGAATACAGCGGAACCATTCCTTGCTCAGATATTCCGTATTGAGTCCGATACGGGCGTGCATATAAAACCCGCCGAACCCCATTTCCTTGAAAATACGGATCTGTCTGACCAGTTCCTCCGGGTCCAGTTTTGCATTCCACGCCCAGAATGGCGCACCGCGGAATTCCGCACCGGGATTTTTGAAATTAGCAAGCATCTGTTTCATAAAAGACCTTTATCAGCGAAGGGTGAATTGTGCTTTATCTGCTTTCAGTTTTTTTGCTAAATCGGCATTGGAAACCCGGGTGGTCGGCTGCCACAAACCAAAACGGAATTCTTTGAAATCTTTTTTCAGTTTGAGACGCAGAGTGGTCGTCCATTCATCACGCAGGTACAAATCCGCCTTTGCCACACCTGTATGATCCAATATGATCATAACCGGGCCTTCCCCTTTATCCGCTGCAGAACCATCGTATTTTTTATCCTGAAGCACCAGACTGGTATCCGCCGGTGTCAGAACGTATGCCTGTTGTCTCTGCGTCAATGTCCGCGCCGGAGTAATCGCCATACGTTCATATCCTTTGCTCCAAATATTCTTTTTATTGGCATTTTTTGCAAGCATGGAAACCAATGCAGCAAATTGAATCTCTGCTGTTTCCACGTCCTCCACACTGTCCTTGGCAGGGCGGATACTGCCCCACAGGACCGGGGAATCTTCCCGCATATACAACCGGAGAATGAATTTGGCTCCATCAAAATTCATTTTCAGTTCACATCCGGCGGATGTGCCTTCTTTCCACAAAGTCATATCAGAGTCTTTGGGGGTAAGGTCAGCATAACTGATCCCATTGACGGTCATACGGAAAAAGTTGACCAATGCGGAAAATCCGAATTTCGGAGCGGCAAGCCAATATTGTGTACGTGGTGCAGTGGTTCCCATCGGTTTGGATTGGACAACGGTAAAAGTATAACGGTTCATGCCATTGAAAATATCGGTTTTCTGTGCAAAAGCATAACGTTCCGGTTTGTAAACCACTGCTTTACTTTTTGTGGATGAGGCAGGAACGGCAGCAGAAAGCATAACTGCCGCACAGCTCAATGCAAGTACAAGCGTTTTTTTCATGATTCAAATTCCTCGTTGTTGATTATTGAAAATAGAACGGAGTCGTTGCAGCAATCCGGCTGTGGGTTCCGCTGCGTTCTTCCGTTGAACCGGAAATTTCCACACGGAGGAAATGTTTGGCATCCGCAGGAACATTGACTGTATAATCTTTATCCAGACGTGCTGCATCTTCTTTTGCCGCAAGAATCAATTTCTCATCGGCATAAATGCGGACTTCCTGAATATTTTCATCAAAAATTGCGGCTGTCACATGAATCTGCATGGCATCCTGTTTTGCAATCGTATCACCGGGAATTGCTCCATTGCAGGTGATATCCGCTTCTGTAAATCCGCATGCGGCAATGTTGTGTCCTGCTTTGATCGCTGCCACCACACTGTCACGATTCGGTGTTGCACCATCCGCCAGATAAATAAAGTTGACAGCCGGATTCTGGTACATACGCCGGGTACCGAACAGGTCAACCGAATTCATCATAGTGACTTTACCGCCTTTCAGCCAGTAAGTTTCCATCGGAGTTCCGGTAAGAGGGCGCAGCGGTTCGATATCAACGGCATCCACGGGATAATCAAACCAGTAAGTCTGCATCTGCGGGTGTGTTGCCACGGCTGCACCGTTATGATCTTTGATATATTTCAGTGCCTTTTTCAAATAGGCATCCACTTCTTCATCGCCGTAAATACTCTTGGTAAATTCCGGGGTGTAAGCATCATGATCCGTACCGACCGCAAGCAGATGATAACCGTTATGTGTCATGGAATCCAGTTTATCTTTCCAGTTGAACGGGTGATATTCCTGCCCATCCAGGAACAGAACTTTATCATCGGAATATTCTTCCGGATCCAGTTTTCCTTTGTAACAGGCGGCATCTTTGATTGCCAATGAACAAATATCGTATCCCATCTGACGCATCAGGGCATTGATTGTTCCGGGAGCAGAGTCGCAGCCGTACCAATCCAGAGAGTGCATGTGGATACAGAGTTTATAATTTCTTTTTCCTGCGGGGAGCGAACCTTTTTCCGGGATCGGATCGGTCACACCGGCTTTATGATTTGCAAAATAATGCATCAGGTTCTTCATGTATTTCCGCCAGAAATCAAGACATTTTTTATTGCTGTCCAATTTCACTTCCGGCACCAGGATCTGGTTGAGGAAATACAAGCCTTTCCCGTGGCGTCCCTGAAGGATCAATGCACCATCACGCACGCCCGGGTCCATATAAGTGCCGAGAACTTCCCAGTTTTCATCCGCAAGATAACAGCTCAATGCGGCAGTGTGGACCCGTTCCGAAATATCTTCATCCGGTTTGCCGCGGATAATCGTAAAGGAATTGACCTTGATATCCCAGCCGATCATTTCATCCGGTTCGATCTTTTCCGGATAATGGAACAGATTTTTACCCTGACCGACTGCCCACGGCTGCATATAAATCATGAAGGAACTGTCTTTGAAATTCGCAAAACTGGCTCCGCCGATCGTGGGGATATAACGGTGGATCAATTTGGTATTGTTCAGGTGTTCCGGGAGGAAACAGGGTGCCCAACGCATATAATCCTGGTGCATGAACAGGAAGATCCCGCCGCGGCTGACCCAGTCCTGAATATACAATTCATCATTTTCAATATAGTCGTTGAACCCGTTCTGTTCCACCAGGACCACATCATATTTTTCCAGATAATTTTTATTGGAGAAGTCGATCTTCTCAATATCGTATCCTTCTTCTTCGAGAAATTCTGTAAAGTTCCAATGAGGTCTTGACCAATGTTCAAAATAACCGATTTTCATGTTTTCTTACTCCTTTATGTTAAAATCAGTTTCTATTACTCTTTCCCTGCAAATTTGATCAGAGAATAATTGTTCAAATCATGATGACGTCCCAGGTTCATGGCGGAAGAGGAATACTCGCCCGGCATGGTCTTTTTCGTATGAACCAGATTCATCAGCCAGGATTCATACGCTTTCGGTGCAGAAAGATTCATCGCACTGAACGGAAGGAAAAATTCCACGGTCCAGCTGTTTTTGCCGATTACACGTTTCAACACATAACCGTTAGGCTGCCATGCGCCGTAAGGCTGCGGAATCGGTGCCAGCGTACATTGTTTTTCAATCTGCAAATTACGGGCATCAAATACAAGATGGAAGTATTTCTGCTGTTTTGTACCCGGAGAAAGGAACAGTTCAATGTTGTCATTCAGCCACAGAGATTTGGTTTCCACGTCCGGATAATACGGCATGTGCAAATATCCGTAAATTCCTTTCTTATCCCAGGCAAGGCGTACATCGGCAGGAGATTTGAATTGTTTGCCGGAGCCAAGCGGACAGATCATTTTCACCGTCTTTGCTTTTTTCCAGGCTGCATCCATTTTCCCGTCAATCACAATTTTATCTTTTCTGGTCAACTGGTATACATCATGCACAGAACGTTCAAAAGAGTGACGGTTCCGTGTCCCGTTGAAGGCTGCCGGCCACAGTTTTTTCAGCAATGCAAAATGTTTTTTCGCCGTGGCATCTCCCGCAGGAAGATCTTTTTCCGCCTGATTCAGACAGGCTTCCATTTGATTGACTGCGGCAAGAGAGGGCAGAACATCCAGACTTTCACTGTTCGCTGTCAAATCCATATAGGACTTCTTCAGCAGCAGGAAGAATTTGACAAGGCTGGTAGCGGATTTTTTCCCGTATAGCCGTTCAAACATTTCGGCAATTGCCGCTTCCCCGTTGAAATCCGGATTCCACATATAACGGTACATTACATATTTACCATAGAAATGATGCCAGAAGTCATAAAATCCGCCATGATCAAAGAACACCTGATCGCGTTCCTGCAGATTGCCCCATTTCCGGATCGCCAATCCCATCATTTCACCAAGAATGGCTCGGGCATATGTGTTGGTATTGTGATTGTATGCCCAGATGGAACGTACCGGGTTGCCTGTGGCATTTTCCCATTCTTTCAAACTGTTGCTGATCCGTTTCCATTCCTTTTCGTTATGGACCAGACCCGGAACGCCGCCTTCGCAATAACGCACTTCCACATTCTTACTCAGTTTCCATTTCGGGTCAATGGATGCCTGGCGGATATCATAATATGCCATCACTGCCAGTTTTTTACCCGGCAATTCTTTCTGGAGCCGTTTGTCCAGATATTGGAGGAATCTGGCATACACATTGGCAAGCGGGGCATCCCGTCTTTTATCCGCTTCTGTAATCAGGTTCAATTTCTTCACCAGCGGGTCAATCTCGATATCCGCGACTGTGATCCGGTGGTCTGTAACACCAAAGGAAATGTACTGGTTGTTCGCCCAATCCCATCCATCATTGTCTTTGCCGTTGGACTTGTAATATTTCTTGAGAGATTCCACCAGGACATCTGCAAATTCCAAATTCAATACATCGTAATATGATCCCACGATTTCATGAGGTGCATAATAGAAATTGCCATTGGGAGATTTATAGAAAACAGTATTGAGTTTGTTCTGTTTTGCCATCGCTCTGCCAAACCGTTTTTCTGCCGGGTCATGACCCCCGAACGGAGGATTCACCTGCCCCATGCGCCAACGGTTGTTCATTTTATTTGCCCATTCAAGGGAAAGATCGTTGCCCAGATACGGTTTCCAGTCTTCCACACGCCCCGCATTCCGATACGCATTTTTCTTTTTCGGCATCATCGTGCAATTGATAAAGAAAACACCGTTACGACCGGGAAGACGCGGATAATCTGAATATGCAAGCGGTTTCACAGTCAAATCTTTGATCTCAGGGTAAAGACAGCCGGTGCCGGGCATGTAATAACGAACATCCAGCACACGTTCCATAAAGTCATAAACACCCCATAATGTCCCGCGGATACTGCCTTTTCTGTCAAGGGGATGACGGTTGTAATTTTTATCCAGAGAGGAATCGGTCCCCGCGATTACGATCCCTTTATCAAAGGAAACAACTTTATATCCTTCCTGCTTGAGTTTTTTCACATCCACATATTTCCGTGATACCGGGTTATCCCCGATCACGACAACATACGCATATTTTTTCAAGGCTTCCGCATAAAAATCGGAGGTAAAAACTTCCACTTCCTTCCCGGTACTTTTACGGATCGTAAGCTGCAATTCTTTTACCGCAACGGCAATGCTGCTTTCACGGTTTTTGCGATATTCGCTGTGCATATCGGCAATAATCGCAAATTGCGGCTGACCGTTCCGGATCAAACGGATGTCTTTGTGAACCGGTGTTTTGTCAAAATCGACCGGTGTCAATGCCGGATTCTTCAGATCATAAGCCCCTGCCGTAAGAGCCAATCCCGTCAGAATTGTGAGTAAAAATGTTTTTTTCATTTTTTGCCTCTGATTAAATGGTTATTGTTATATTGAGAGTTCATCCTTCATAAATAATCGCGGTTCCAGTGTCCTGCAGTATGGACGGGTGGGAATACAGGAATCATCACGAATGTAATCCATTGCCAAACGGATACTTTCCAGATAATCAAAGGAAACATGGCATACTTTATCACAATGTTCCCATACCCCGGACATGGCAATTTGGAACGGCTGTTCCTTCAGCGGCATCCCGGCTTGCTGTAAATATTGCCGGAAACGGTAAACCAATACGGAAGAATCGGAAAGAATCGCCGTTTTGCCGTCGGATAATTCCTGTTTCATTAATGACCGGAATTGATTGAGATCGGTCAATTCGGCAACACCATATTCGTTTTCTCTCATAACGACCTTGCCGACTTCCCGGATACCCAGTGACTTCATCATCAATTTCCGCCCTTCATCCCGCAGTAAATAGCTGGGTGAATAAAAACGATTTTCCGGATAATCCAGATAAAGATAACGGGTAAAACCTTTCTGTGCCAACGTGGAACACGCCAATGCGCCTGCCATACGGTAATCCGGAAGAATGGAAACCTCATCCGCCATATCGACTTTGTAATGGGTCAGATGTACAATCTTCATCCCCTTACGCCGCAATTTCTTATACAAAACCGTATTCAACGGCACCAATGGCGATCCGACCAGCATGACCGCATAAAAATTCTGCTGAGCCGCCAATTCAAGAAAATGTTTTTCCTTTTCCGGATCCTGTTTATCGTTGGATGAACAATACGGGGAAACAAACCAGCCTTCATGCAAATATTGATCCCGCAATTCTTCCAACGCTTCCATCCAGCTGTTCCGCAACAGAACGGCACCCACGATCTGATTGCCCCGGAATGTTTTGAACGGATTTTCATCTTCCTGAACAAGATAGGTCCCCCTGCCATGTTCCGTGCGGATAATCCCTTCATCCGCCAGAGTCCGCAACGCATTGGCAACGGTCCCGGCACTGCATTGGAAACGTTCGGCAAAACTGCGGACTCCGGGCAATTTCCGGTTTCCGGCATATTTTCCGTCTGAAATATCTCTCTTGATACAATCCACAATGTCGATCATGCAAAGGTCCTGTCGCTTGTTCTGAAAAAGTGTTCAACTGTTCAATTTTACAGAATTATACTGCATGAATGGGAAAATGTCAAGAGAAATTATGATAAAATAATGGAAAAAACTGTTTTTTTTTATTGAAAAAAATATTTTTCAACTTATAGTATGACATCCTCACTAAAAAAATCAGCAATAAATACTGGAGATCTAAAAAATGAGTGACGCAATTCCCCTCAACGAAAAATACGAAATGACACAATGTGTTTATGTCTCTCCCGAAGGTAAAAAATTGAATTATTGCCGCCGTCAGTTCGGCAAAGCAGGCAAAGAATCCGCCGTCGTGCTGTTCCTCCACGGTGCCGGTGAACGGGGTGACAACAATTACAGTCAGCTCTTCCACGGTGCAAAAGAAATGTGCGCCTTCTGCACAAAAAACAATCTGAATGTTCTGGCATTGTTCCCCCAGTGTCCGGCAGATCATCTGTGGGTGAACACTCCCTGGGGCGATCCGGCACACACGATGCCGGAAGAATCGGAAGATATGCGCCTTGCCATGGCAATGCTGGATCAGGAATTGAAAGAAACCGGTTCCGATCGCAATAAAGTCTATGTCATGGGTATTTCCATGGGCGGTTACGGCACATGGGATGCCATCAGCCGTTATCCGGAAAAATTTGCGGCGGCATTCCCTGTCTGCGGCGGGGTTGATGTCAAACAGGTGGAAAACTTCAAAAAGGTTCCGCTTCTGATTTATCATGGTGAAGTGGACTCCGTTGTGATGCCGAAACGTTCCCGTGATGCAGCGGCGGCATTGGAAGCAGCCGGCTGCAAAACATATCGTTATGTGGAAGTTCCGGGGCGTGATCACGACTCCTGGGTACCGGCATTTGCGGAAGAATCCAACTGGAAATGGTTGTTTGAACAAAGCAAATAATCCTTGAAAAAATGAGGCCGGGCAGAGGTTATCATCCTTGCCCGGCAAAAAAAATTGAAAAAAGATAAGTACGGAGGTATGATTTTATTTGAAAAAAAAGGAAAGTTATGGTATATTATAAGGATGTAAACAAATAATCCAAACAGCATCAGGAGACAAATGCGATGGAAATGAATGAATTGATCGAATTGGCAACACTTCCCGACAATGAAAAAATCGTTCTTCTTCTTCTGGAGAAGATCGGACTGACCGAAATTCAGGACCTTCGCCCGTATGCGGAACAGTTTGATGCTTTGTTGGAAAAATGGAGTGAAGATATCACACACTCCACGGAAAAAGCAGAAGTCGTCATCAAACTGGCTGACAAAGGCATCCTTGATACCCCTGCATTCCGTTCCGCTCTGCACTACGCAGTCCGCAAACTGCTGCCGCCCTACCTGGCAAGCGGTTCTGTTGTAAAAGCTCTCGGCGCAAAAGATCCTGCGGTTTCCATCCGCGATGTTGCACACCGCTTCCATAAACTTCAGAATTTGCGTTCCACTGCCCTGGTTTATCAGCAGGAAACCCATCAGTGGGGTAAAATCACCGGTATTGATAAATTGACCGGTACCATCGGAGTCGCCGGACTGGAAACATCCGGCGTTTCTTCTGTTCCGGTGGCATCTGCAGTGCTCAACTCTTACTTTTTCAATCTGACTCCTGACTTTCTGAACTTGCTGTATCCCGGCAAATTTGCCCGTGTTTCCTCCAATGAATACCGTGCCATGTTCGCCAAAAACACTCTGGCAGAACTCCCGGAAGCCAAGGTCAAAGAAATCGTCAGTTACCTGATGGTCCCGGAAGTCATGGACGAAGCCGGTTTTGAAGCATGGTGGACATGTGCTGAACAGCCTGCCCAGAACCAGTCCAACAAACGGTTCTATGCAGATGCACGCAGCGTTTTGGAACTCTATACACTCCTCCCCGGCACAAAAGAAGCGGAAAAAGACAAAGATCGCGTCAACGAAGTTTTGACTCCGATGGCTCCCTCTTCCGCCGAAAAATTGGAAAAACTCTTTACCCGTCTTTACAGTTCCATGCCGTCAAAAGAAGTCACCATGCTGATGGAATGTGTGGCGATCCTCGGCGAACCGGAAACGGAACCCGCATTGCTGCGTTCCACATTTGCACCTCTCCGCGGCAAAGTTCCCTTCTGGCCGGCTGTGGTCAATGAAAAACTCACCCTCGAAGGGTTGGAATACTGGGGTCATATCTCCGTTAAATTGCTCGGCGGTCTTGTAAAGGCAACCAGTATGCTTTATACACAGGAAGAATTGGCGATCCTCGGTACACGCCTCCCGTTGCGTTGTATCGGACCCGTGATGAGCCGCGTTTCTTCCGATATTCTCAATGAAACCATTCTGAAAATGAAACTTCTCAGTTCCGACCTGATCCTTTGGATCTGGAAAAACCCCGGTGCGGTTCTGCCCCGTTTGGCAGAAGCCATTGATATGGGCTGCGTTGTCAATGCCCTCTCTGTGGAAAGCCTTCCCCGCGAATGGACCGCTGCCCAGCGTGAACTGAAAAAGAATACTTTTGAAAAGAAACAGTTCCAGCAATTCCTCATCGACAACGCGCAGGGCGATATCCCCTCCATCAGTTCCGCAGTTCAGCGGTGCAGAGTGTTTGTCGGCGGCGAACGCCAGAGTTTGCTGGTGAAACTTGCCAGCCTCTCACCGGAATTGATGGAATGTCTGGAATCCGGCGAAGGCAGACGTATTCTCGGCAACTCCCAGTCTTCTGTGGAACAGGCAACGATCACATCCGTTGTTTCCTATCAGAAGAAAGCAGCGGAACTGGAAAACCTGATCAACGTATTGATTCCGGAAAATGCTGCAGCCGTCGCTCTTGCACGCAGTTATGGTGACTTGCGTGAAAATGCGGAATATGATGCCGCAAAAGAACAGAGACGGTTCCTCCACAAACGCCGCAGCGAATTGGAAAAAGAAATCAATACCGTTCAGAGTACCGATTTCAAAGATGTTACGGTGGCAGATCATGTGGTTCCCGGCTCTGTGGTCAAACTGGAAGCCGCTTCCGGTGATGTGAAAGAATATTACCTCCTCGGCGCATGGGATGGCGATCCGGAAAAAAATCGCATTTCTTACAAGACCCGTATCGGGGAAGCTCTTGTCAACCGCAAAGTCGGCGACAAAGTACAAATTCCGGAAGCCGGTGCATTCACAGTGCAGGCTGTTCTCCCGCTCCCCGCCGATCTGCTTAAAGAACTTGCAGGCGAAAACGCCTGATGCTCCGGGATATCGGAGAAAACTGGACGCGCGGTAAATTTGACATCAAACCGCAGGTAGATAAATTATCCTGCGGTTTGAGAGTTCGCACATTTTTTGTCAAAGCACCCGGGCTTACAGGAAAAACACTTCTTTTCGCCTCCGATTTTCACATTCAGAACCGCAGGATTTACAGTTTTCCGGGATTTTCTCCGGCGATTGGCGCGGCGCATGCGGAACGCTTATTATATCCGGTTATGGAACAATTCAAACCGGATTTTTTCGTATTCGGTGGGGATCTGGTAACAGAAAGCTCTCTGCTCCCGGATTGTCTGCCGTTATTCTCTGAAATCGGCAGTCAAACCACGGCGATTGCGGTTCCGGGCAATTGGGATCTGCGCCGGAAATGGCTGCCTGTCCCGTTCTGGCGCAGATGGTATCAGGAAGCATCCTTTTACTTTCTTATGAACCAGAGTTTATCCTGTCCCGGAATTGCATTTTACGGATCCGATGATTTTAAGATCGGCGACCCTGTATTTCCGAAACAATTTCTTGAGGCTCCCTTCCGTTGTGCGGTATGCCATAATCCGGATACCGTTGCCTTGCTGTCGGATGAACAGTTGGCGCAGCTCGATCTGATCCTTTGCGGTCATACACACGGCGGTCAGATCCGGATCCCCGGATTCGGTGCAATTTGTTCCGCTACCGTAAAATGGAAACGGTTTGAATACGGTCCATATCAACATATAAACGGCAAAACCATGCTTCTGGTCACCTCCGGACTCGGCACCACCTGGCTGCCGTACCGGTTATTCAACCCGCCGGAAGTCTGCCTGATCCGGTTTGTCTCATGAACGGCTGTTTTTTCTTTGATGAACAACACAAACTCTGCTGTACCGGCACGGCTCCGTTCCGTCGGGATTTTGCACATTCACCGGCGGAAGGACTTCTCTCCATTCTGCAGCAGGAGATACCGGAAAATCCTCCGGCGGATCTCCTCTTTCTCCGCCATATCACAAGCGATTATCTCCAGGAATGTATGCGGAATGATCAATTCCGGCAGATACCCGGGGAACCGTGGCTGAATACGTTGTGCGAAAAAGCTCCATCCTTTGCCAACGGTGTCACCTGTACACCCGATGATCTGCGGGAACTGTTCACCGGACTTTCTGTTTATCTGGAAGCTCATGCGCCGGAACGGGAATATCTCCAAGTCCGTTTTCCTGCCTGGAAAGATATCGGGCGGATCACATTTCATCTTGCGGAAAACCGCCAGGATACGGACGGCCGTCATCCTTTTGTTTTTCTTGCCACTTACCCGGATCACACGGATGAACAGGGCGAAATACGCCATATCCCGCTTGTCACGGCATTGAAACAATATGCCGCAGACAAAGAGACATTGAACCGTCTGCTCTCCTCCGTCCGGACTGCGGCAGAGAAAAGCCCGTTTCTTGCCGCTATGCTGGAAAATAAATCCGTTTTCCGCCCCTGCGTATGGAGTCCGCAGGATGCCTTTCTGTTCGTCCGCGATATCGAACTCTTCCGTTCCGCAGGAATACAAGTCCGACTGAATAAAAACGATGGCAAACGCCCGCCCCGGCTCCGGCTGGATATTGCCTTTGATGCACCGCCGCCGCGAAAAGGAGAACCGGTCACTGCCAATCTGTTGCGCTTCTCCGTCCGCGCGGCATTAGGTGATCAAATCATTACAGAAGAAGAACTGGCGGAAATCCTGAAGACCGGTGGAGGATTGATCCGGGTGCGCGGGGAATGGGTGGAAGCCGATACGGAACAGGTATCCAAACTGCTGACACAATGGCGGCGCGCAGAACGGCTGGCGCAAGTCGCCGGGATCCCGTTCCTTCACGGGTTGCGGATGATTTCCGGTATGCGTTTGCCCGCCAATGCTCCGGAACTTCCCCCGGCGGACGATGAACTGTGCAATATTCATGCCTCCGAAACGCTCAAACAATTGTTGGAACAAGGAATCCCGGACGATATCATGCCGCCATTCCCTGCACATATCCCGTTACGCCATTATCAACAGCAGGGCGTGCGCTGGCTGTACCGTATGGGCTCTCTCGGATTGGGCGGCTGTCTCGCCGATGATATGGGATTGGGAAAAACCATACAGGTTTTGACTTATCTTGAAATTTTACGGCAGCAGAACATCTTTGCCGGACACGGCGCGGCATTGGCAGTTGTCCCCGCCTCTCTGTTGGAAAACTGGCGCAATGAAGCCGGCAAATTCACACCGGAATTACGGGTGGCAGTTCTCCATGCTTCGGCGGGAACACTGGAAGATTTCCGGAACGATCCGGAAGGCTTTTTTGCAGCTCATGATCTTGTGATCACCAGTTATTCCATGGCATTGCGTCTGGAACCTTTGCAAACATTGCATTTTCCCGTCTTATTGCTGGATGAAGCACAGAACATCAAGAATCCCGCATGTCGTCAAAGCGGTGTTCTGCGGAAATTTACTGCGGACCGGAAATTTGCATTGACGGGAACACCATTGGAAAATTCCATTACCGATCTCTGGAGTATATTTGATTTTCTGATCCCCCAATTCCTCGGAACCTATGCCCATTTCCGGGAATCCGTCAAAGCAATGGAACACGATACCGAAAAAGGATTTGCTCCCCTGCGCAAAATGGTGCAGCCTTGTATTCTCCGCCGTTTGAAAACCGATCGATCCATTATCCCGGATCTGCCGGATAAATCGGAAATGACGGTACGGTGCCATCTGACAACGGTCCAGGCAAAAATGTATCAGCGTGCGGTGGAACAATTCCGGAACGAATTATACAGTGCGGAAGAAGAACGGCGGCGCGGTGTTATTTTATCTTATCTGATGCAATTCAAACAGATTTGCAATCACCCGGCACAATTTTCCGGCTTGGGTAATTACGATGTGGAACGGAGCGGTAAATTCCAATATCTGAAAGCCCTTGCCGCCGATATCGCAAGCCGCGGCGATAAAGTTCTGGTCTTTACACAATTCCGGGAAATGATTCAACCGATCCATAACTTATTGGCGGAACAATTCAACCAGAACGGATTGATGCTTCACGGCAGTATGTCCATTCCGGAACGGCAGGCTGCAGTCGAAAATTTTCAATCCCCTGCGGGCGCACCGTTTTTTGTCCTATCCCTCCGGGCTGCGGGCGTGGGATTGAATCTGACAGCGGCAAATCATGTGATCCATTTTGACCGCTGGTGGAATCCGGCAGTGGAAAATCAGGCAACGGACCGTGCATATCGAATCGGACAGCACCGGAACGTATTGGTCCACAAATTTGTCTGCCGGGGAACATTGGAAGAACGGATCGATGCCATGATCCGGGAAAAAGTACGTCTTTCCGAAAAACTGCTGCACAACGACGGCGGAGAAAAATTGCTCACGGAAATGTCAAATGATGAATTGATGGCATTTGTGCAATGCGATACCGCATCACTTCTGTAATCTGGGGTCAAGCGCATCCCGTAAGGCATCACCTAAAATATTCAACGCCAATACCAGAATGAACATGAAAAGCGTTGCTCCGGCGGCTTCCCACCAGATACCACGCCATAATTGACCCTGTCCGTCCGAAATCATGGCACCCCAACTTGGTTCAAATTGCACCCCAAGCCCCAGATAACTGACAATAACTTCTGTCATAACGGCAAAAGCAAAACGCATGGTAAAATAAATAATCACAAGATGCATCAGATTCGGTAAAATATGATAGCACAGAATACGGCAATGACCTGCCCCCAATGACCGCGCCGCCGTAACATACTGCATTTCACGCAAACGCATGGTTTCCGCACGGACAACACGGCATAATGCAACCCACCCGGTCAGCCCGATCCCGATATAAACTGCCATCATCCCCGGTTCCGTATTCAGCATCCGGCATAATCCACGGAACGCAGTATCCAGCGGTCCCCAGAGAAAACCTTTGGAGACAAGAAGGGCAAACGCCAATATGAACAATAAGGTAGGCATGGAAGCAAAGGTACTGTAAATCCATACCACTATATCATCCACCGTACCACCGAAATATCCGGCACATATCCCCAGAATCACGCCGAGAAACGCGGAAAGCAAAGATGCCGCAATCCCTACTTTAACCGCGGTCCGTGTGGCAAAAACCGCACGCAGCAATACATCCCGCCCCAGATAATCTGTCCCCAGCGGATGTTCCCATGATGGCGGCTGATTCCGCTGTTCCACATGGGGGATCCGGTAAATGGGATCCACCTTTTTGGCAGCGCAATACAAACTGTAACATTCTGCCCCGAGCGCAGTAAAGAAAAATAACAGACATACTGTCAGAGATGCCAGAGCAAAACGCTGCGCCGCAAAACGGCGGAAGGTCCCCCGCAAAAGCCCCGGAACAGCAGCAGTCCCATCAGACATGATTGTTTTCCCCCGCCGATGCGGTTTCATTATTACTCCGGCGGACACGTTCCAGCCAGACCTGAAGCAACGAGATTTCCGACGGTGTTACGCCGTCGATCCGGCTTGCCTGGGCAAGAGAAACAGGAGATACCCGTTTCAATTTCATACGGGATTCATTCCGTAATCCGGTAACCATATCGTAATCAAATCCGGCAGGAATACGCCAGGATTCCAAGTTCCGCAAACGGGCAACCGCCTGATCTTCCTGACGGATATATCCTTCATAATGCGCCTGAATCGCCAATTGACGGAACACCCGTCTGCCTTCCCGGGTATCCGGGCGGATCCCCAACGTTTCCGGTGCCACCGGCAATTTCTCAAAATCCGCCTCCCCTTGCATATCGCGGATAACCGTCCATGCCGTTTTTCCACCGGGCAGTGAACATTCTTTTGCCAAACGCGTGGATGTTTCCAGATTTTCTTTGTACTTCAGGAATTTGTTATACGTCGTCCCGGAAATCAAACCGTTCTGATATGCCATTTCGGAAAGACGCAAGTCCGCATTATCCTGGCGGATACGCAACCGGTATTCCGCACGGCTGGTAAACAACCGGTAGGGTTCTACGATCTCTTTTGTTACCAGGTCATCCATCATCACGCCGAAATAGGAGTTGTCACGGGGGAATTCCACCCCGGCTTTCCCCGCTGCAAAACGGGCAGCATTCAATCCGGCGGTCAACCCTTGTGCAGCCGCTTCTTCGTAACCGCTTGTGCCGTTGACCTGTCCGGCATGATAAAGCCCTTTCCATTTTTTGACCGCAAGACAGCGATCCAATTCTTCCGGGAAAATAAAGTCATATTCAATCGCATAAGCATACCGGGCGATCACTGCATTTTCCAGTCCGGGGATGGAGCGCACCATGAGTTTCTGCACTTCCGGCGGCAAACTGGTGGAAATACCGTTAAGGTAATATTCATCCGTAAATTCCCCTTCCGGTTCCAGATAAATATGATGCTGTTCATGATCCGGAAAGCGCACGATCTTATCTTCAAAGGAAGGACAATATCTTGTCCCGATCCCTTCGATCTTGCCATTATACATCGGTGCTTTGTCCAGATTTTGACGGACGATTTCCGCCGTTCTGGCTGTGGTATGCGTCATCATGCAAACCATATCACGGTCACGGGTGCGCGGCGCAATCCCATTGTCATCCGGATAAAATGTAAAACGTTCTTCCGGCGTATCAGATTCCTGGGGTGCCATACCGGAAAAATCAACACTTCTGCCGTAAATACGCGGCGGTGTCCCGGTCTTCAAACGCCCCATCCGCAATTGCAATTGATCCCGGATCGCCAGGGAAAGTTCTGTCGATGGCGGATCACCGGCACGGCCGCCGGGGAAATCTTTCAAACCGTAATGGAGTTTCCCGCGCAAAAACGTTCCTGCCGCCATAACAACGGCTTTTGCATGAAATTCTTCTCCGAACGAGTCAACAACACCCACAACTGCATCGTTTTCAGTCAGAAATGATGTAACAAGGGATTGGCGGACCGCCAGATTGGGGACATTTTCCAGATACAATTTCATTGCCCGCTGATAACAGACTTTATCGCATTGTGCGCGCGGCGCATGGACTGCCGCTCCTTTTGTACTGTTCAGCATACGGAATTGAATGGTGGAAGTATCAGCAATTTTCCCCATCGCACCGCCAAGTGCGTCGATTTCACGTACAAGATGACCTTTTGCGATTCCCCCGATACAGGGATTGCAGCTCATTTGCGCAATATGATCCAGGTTGATGGTCAACATCAAAGTATTTGCGCCGCATCTTGCAGCAGCAAATGCGGCTTCACACGCGGCATGACCGCCGCCGATCACGATAACATCATAATAATTCTTTTCCACGGAACATTCTCCATCTATATCATGTTGGTAATATACCACACATTGAAGATTTTTCGACTGACATTTTATTTTTTTCAGTAATTTTCTCAAAAAAATAAATTCTAATCTGATTTATGTTTAACTTTACCGTACGAAAAACCGCTTGTTTTACGATTGATCCGGATTTTTCCGGACAATTCCTGCTCACAAACAAAAATCTGACAAAATCGCTTTCCCAAAATCAATATTCGGCAGATCAAACATGGTGAAAATACCTGTTTTTTTTGAAATTTGTTCCTTTTTGTTACGTCAGGGACAAAAAATGTCCCTTTGACGGTTTATATTATTCCATACAAGCAAACGATAACAAAAAAATAACGAAAGGACAAGATAACCAGGAAAAACAACGCAACGGGGCAATCCCCGGAAAAATCGCAGCCTCCATAACAAAAAAATGTATTGAGGTAATTTCAAAAGTCCGGCAAAATTTGACTGAAAAAAGATTGTTGATGAGATGAAAATGGTAGTTTAGTGCGTGGCTACCCTATGGGTAACCACCAAAAACGCCCCGTTTTCAGATCGCAACAAGAGTTTTCAGACATTTTTGAAGACTTTTGAAATTGCCTCTATTAAAAAAGTCCCGCTTTTAATATTAATAATTAAAAAAAGAAAAAAAATTGGAAACGGGACTTGAAAAAATGGAATCGGAGGTTAAATTGTATAGACTAACGAAAGGACACAAAAATCATGGCGGAAAAAGACAATTTGAAGAAAGGTATCCCTGCCGCGAAAGCTGCAGAAAGTCGGGATAAAAATTTGCAGATCGCATTGGATCAGATCGAAAAAGAATTCGGTAAAGGCTCCATCATGCGTCTTGGCGATAATAAAGTTGTGGATGTACCGGTGATCAGTACCGGTGCGCTTTCTCTTGATATTGCATTGGGGATCATGGGGTTGCCCCGTGGAAGAATCATTGAAATCTTCGGTCCGGAATCTTCCGGTAAAACCACTGTGTGTCTTCATGTAATCGCCAATGCACAGAAAGCAGGCGGTACGGCTGCGTTTATTGACGCAGAACATGCGGTTGACCCCATTTATGCAAAAAAGATCGGCGTGAATATTGATAACCTCCTGATCGCTCAGCCGGACTGCGGGGAAGATGCGTTGAATATCGCGGAAACACTGGTGAAAAGCAATGCTGTCGACGTCCTTGTGATCGACTCTGTTGCCGCCCTGGTTCCCAAAAATGAAATCGAAGGTAATATCGGTGACTCCTTTATGGGCTTGCAGGCCCGTTTGATGTCACAGGCATTGCGTAAACTGACACCTGCCATCAGCCGCAGTAAAACCTGCTGTATTTTCACCAACCAAATGCGCGAAAAAATCGGCGTGATGTTTGGTAATCCGGAAACAACTCCCGGCGGTAACGCAATGAAATATTACTGCTCCATCCGTATGGATATCCGCCGTGTTCAGACCTTGAAAGACAGTGCAGGACAGCCCACCGGTGCTCATACCCGTGTCAAAGTCGTGAAAAATAAACTCGCGCCCCCGTTCAAAACGGCAGAATTCGATATCAATTTCAACGAAGGGATCTCCCGTATCGGTTCGATCATTGATGTTGCATCTGATTTCGGCATTCTGGAAAAACGCGGTTCCTGGTTCTCTTTTGAAGGGGAACAGGTGGCACAAGGCAGAGATGCCGTCAAAGCCGCTCTTGCCGATCAGCCGGAACTCACAGAACGTATTTACGGCAAAATTAAAGAAAGAATTGCTGCCATGCAGGCTGGAAATACGGCGGTGGAAGATGAAAATTCCCCCGAACCCGCTGTGGATCCCGTCAACATGGAAACCGATGGAACTGCTGACGCATGATTTTACTGCGTAATAAACTCCGGCATAACGGGATCCTGCCCGTTGTGACCGGATTCCTTCTGACAATATTTGCTTGCACGCTGGATGCGGAAACAGGTATCACACACTATCGTGACCGTGTTTCCGGCGATGATGCGTGCAAAGCCGGCGATTTTACGACCGGTGCAAGTTTTTACCGCAGTTACCGGAGAGAAGCGGAAGATAACAGAGACAGCAAAGCCATCCGCGACGCATACGAACGGGAAATTGATGCCTGGATCCGCGCCGGATTGGGCAACAGTGCAGACACTCTTCTGGATCAATACAAGAAAGCATATCCTGCCGCGGAATTGGATTCCACATCCATTGCATTGTGGCGCGCGGATATCCGTATCTTGCAGGACCGGTTGGATGAGGCAGAAAAGTTATTGACTCCGGTTCTGCAATTGATGCAGAAAAATGATCCGCGCCGGAAACAGGCAATGTCCTCCATGGCATTTATCCGGGAATATCAGAAAAAATACCGGGAAGCAGCGGAATTATACGATGAACTCTCTTTTTATGAGGGTGATAATACATTCAAACGCAATACCATCGAACGCAGTATTCTGATGCGGATCGCCGCAAAAGAATATGATAAGGCGTTGAAAAAACTGCTGGAAATGCCCCTTGCCAACAAATCCGTACGGGATCTGACCTCCATGAAACTGTTGAGTTTCTATTTGCGTTTGGAAAAAGATCCACCGGCGGAATCTTATCCGGCATGGGAAGAAATCCTCCGGGGACAACCGGAAATCCGGGACTCCGTTCTTTATTCCGCATGTCGCCTGATTTCGGATTCCTTCTATGCCCGCAAAGATTATAAAAACTGTCTTGCGGCTTCTCAACTTGCATACAATTGTGCCTCATCCGCCAAAGAGGAACGGGATGTTCTCAGCAGCATGATTGTCACATTGGAAAAAACGGCAGATGTCAATGGTGCCGCGCAATTGGCAATGGTGCAATACGACCTTTTCCAGGGGAACCGCACCACACCGGAAATCAAATTGCGTTATTGTCAACTGCTGATCAATGCAAAATTGAATGATTCCGCATTAAAAATCGGTGCAGGGATATTTGATACGGTACAATCCAAAGAAACCCGGGAGAAAGTTTTCCGTTCCCTGTTCAAAGCGTTTCTGGAGAAAAATGCGTTTCAACATGGGGAAAAACTCCTTGATATCTATTTGCGTGATCAGAAAGATTCTGCCGAATATCAATTGATAAAAGCCGATTTGTATTATCAGGAAGGCAGAAAAAAAGAAGCTGCCGCCTTGTGTCTGCAAACCGCAGAAAAAGACCCGGCATGCCGGGATAAAGCATACAGAAAAGCGGTCCGGATTTATTCTGAAATCCGGGATTACAAAAATGTCGTGGATGTCAGCAGTCGTATTCTCCGGATGACGCCGGTAGATCCCGTTGTGTTCCATCGTGCAGAATCATACAGACACCTGAATGATTTTTCCGCTGCACACCGGGATTATAATGTGTACTTGAAACTTCCGGCGGAAAAAGCCCCGGAATCGTTCCGGATTCAGGCGCAATTCCGGATAGCAGAAATGTTTATGGCGCAGGGTAAAGTTTCCGATGCCGAACGTATATTCCAGAATATTTTCCGGAAACATACAAAATCGGAATTCGCTCCCGCTGCAGGATATTGGCTTGTTCATGCAAAGTTGATGCAGGAAAACAGCGTCAATGCCGAACGTTTGACATGGCAATTGGCAGAACGTTATCCCGATTCCGTTTATACCTATTCTGCAATTCTGCGGCTTGCCTCTTATTATCGGACAATCAACGCAGCAGACCGGGCGGCAAACGTTCTGGAATCCGCAGTAAATCAAACGCGGCATCCTGCGGCACGCGCACGGGCATTATATGAAAAATCGTTGATTGCTGTTCAGCAGAAAAAATATGACTTGGCAGAAAAAACCATTCAGGAATTGCTGACTCAATTCCCCGATGACAGAAACGTAGGTGCTGCCCTGTATTTGCGCGGCGATATCCGCAGAATTAACGGACATTTGCAGGAAGCCATCGCAAACTATCAATATGCCGCACTCAAGGGAAAAGATACCTTGCTGGAACAGGCATCCCTTGGAGCAGAGGGCGATTGTCTTTTTGCACTTGCAGCAAAAGCGGACAAGGCTGAATTGTATCAGAAAGCACTGGCTTGCTATCATAAGGTTCTGGCATGTAAAAATGTATTGCCGGAATACCGGGCTATGGCAATTTACAAAAGCGGAAAATGTATGGAACTTTCCGGCACTCCGGTGAATGAAGTCATAACAGAATACAAAAAATTATTGTATCTGGTTGTGGCAGAACAGGCACCCACGCATCCCGGCGAATTGTTCTGGATTGTGAAAGGGATCGATGCATTGACAGCACTTGCCCGTGCCACCCCCACCGGGGAACACATTAATGCAGCAATCGAAGCTGCAAACTATTTAGGAAAAACCGGTCTGATTTCAGCAGAAAATATGCGTAAACGCATCAAAACTCTGAGACGCCGGAAATACAGACCTTTAATACAGGAGATTCATAAAAAATGAAATTGTATCTGCAAATGATCCGGGATGGCGGCCCTATCATGGTCGTTATCGCTTTCTGTACTTTGATCGCGGTGTTTATTTTTCTCAAGAAATATATGCAGTTTTATCGCGCTCAAGTCAATGTCGATGATCTGATCAAAGGTTTGGTCAATGTCCTGAAACGCGATGGTATGATCGAAGCAATCACATTGTGCGAAACTACGCCGGGACCGGTGGCACGTATCCTTTCCGCCGCAATCCATGCCTACCAGAACGGCGATGATATCAAACAATCGCTGGAAGATCAATCACTAATCGAAGTCCCGAGATTGGAAGCGAATCTGAATATTCTTGCCACGATCACCTATATCCTCCCGTTGCTCGGCTTGCTCGGTACCGTTACCGGTATGATGGAAACGTTCCGTATCATGCAGCAAAGTTCTGCCGTCACAATGCCCGAACTGTCCAAAGGCGTGCATTTGGCTCTTGTCTGTACGGCGGCGGGGTTATGCGCCGCAATCCCATGTCATATCGCCTATAATTTTCTGCTGACAAAGGTACAGGGATTCTGTGTGGAAATGGAACGGGCATCCTCCTCTATCATGGCATTTTTCCAGCAGCACGCTCAGGAGAACGCGCAGAATGAAGAAAAATGAAACAACCACTTCCTGTGTTCATGTACGGACCAGACTGCAGCCCTTCCGGGGACTGCCGCCGTTCATCCCGTATCTGGGCCTGTTTTTCATTCTGATCCTGTTCTTCATGCTCAGTTCCAGTTCAATGCCGGTCCAGGGAGTCAAAGTAACACTGCCCACAGCTGCCATGCGGGAAACCCAATATGTCTCCCGACACATGATTGTTACCGCCGATGCATTCGGCAAATTTTATTTCAATGATATCCCGGCGGAAAATTTGCAGCAGTTGAAACGGCGCGTCTCGGAGGCTGTATCCAAATACGGAACATCCGATGAACTTATATTCCGCTGCGATCAATCCATCAATGCGGATACTATGATGAAACTGACGGAAATCGCCAGCGAATTGAATATGACTGCTCTCTTTGTTGTTGACCAGCCGAAACAAACCGGTAAAACATCTTTCATGGAAACAGAACGATGAAAAAATATAACGGGGAACTTACAATCCGTGATCTGTTTTTACTGTGTCTGATCACGGCTATAACTTTTCTTCTGCCTCCGCTGCTTTTTCAGCCGCGGAAGAATACCCCTGCCCCGAAAGTCCAACGGAAACCATCCGCGGTCATTGTCAAAAGTGATACATTCAGCCCCCCGGGACTGCAGGATCAGTTTTATTATCATGATCCCGAAGTCTTTTTGAATGGCGATGATGCCCACACCTTTGCGTTTTTCCGTATCCGGGAACATAATCCCGAATATTTACTGAAACAACTTGGAAGTCTGCCGGAATTGGAAACAGAAAAAGTTTCCTCCCTGCAGCCGGGTAAACTCCCCGGTTCAACAAGCAGAATCAGTGCCGTACCTTTGCGCGAACCATATCCCGTAAGCCGGAAATCGGTGACGGACTCCGGTAAAACATGGAATTATCCCATGCTTTTCAGCCCGGATGGATTACCCCTTCCCGATTGCAGGATCAATGCAGAAAAAAATGCTGAAGTACCCGGAAAACCGACAAAACTTCAGATCAATGTTCCGCTGTTGAATGAAATGGAAACTTTTGTCCATGTGGAAATCGTTGCCTCCTGCGGTAACAAACAGATGGACCGGATTGCCCAGCGGGAAGTCAACCGTTATTTATTGTCAAATTCCCGTTTCGGATGGAAACATGGCATGATCCTCACCGTTTACTGGGGACAAAACGTTATGGTGGCTCCGGCACCGGAAGAAACGCAAACAGAAGGGAAACGGTCATGATCCCCATTTATCCTGAACAAGTGATTTATTTATTCACCATATTCTTTTTTCTGATTCTGGGCTTTTTGTGGCTCCGGGAAGAATTGAATCAAAGCCGTGTCAGTTCAAAATGGACAGCGGATAAAAAATCGTTATATCTCTGCGGGAAATGCCATCTCTCCTTCCTGGCATTCCGCGGGCAAACCGTTGTGCGCTGCCCGCGCTGCGGCGAACTTTGCTTTCTTCGCCGCCGCAAACGCTTCTGATCGTTTATTTTGCGTTTTTACGTAATTCGATCTGTTTGGCGCGGACTGCTTCCACTGCCTTATAAGGATCTTTAATATTCAATACGGTGGATTCCATAGGACAAAGACCATCCCGTTTCCGGTTCAGAATACGCGGAACCAGTAAAGTATAACTGGCGGTGATCTTATGCGCTTTCAGAAAATCAACGGCTTCCTGACTCATCACTTCTGCATGGACATGTTTGACTTTTCCACATATCGCAATCGCGGCAGTCGCTCTGCCAATCACTTTGTCAACCACAACGGTCCCCCGCAAATCCCCTTTATTTTTATCATAAATGACCAGTAACGGACTGACGCCGCGTCCATTTTCGATCATCACAATCTTTCCGTCTTTCATCAATACACAAGCGGCTTTATTTTCCAACAACATTTTCCGTGCCGCTTCCAATTCCGATTTTGCGGCGGATAAGGTTACAGAAGTAAAAAGCATAATTACAATCCCTATCAAAAAATTCCATATTCTTTTCATGAAAGACTCCTGTTTCTCTCTTTATTTATTACTGAGGCAATTTCAAAAGTCTTCAAAAATGCCTGAAAACTCTTGTTGAGATCTGAAAACGGAGCGTTTGAGGTGGTTACCCACTGGGTAGCCACGCACAAACTACCATTTCCATCTCTTCAACAATCCTTTTTCAGGCAAATTTTGACGGACTTTTGAAATTACCTCTACTGTTTTCTATTCATAACATATCACAATACTGACAAATTTCAATTTATTTTTCCATTTATTTGAGGTAATTTCAAAAATCAGGCAAATTTTGACGGATAAAAGATTGTTGAGTTCTCAGGCAGTTTTAAAGACGTTTGAAATTGTCTCTTTACAGAAAAAATTTACACTTACCGTTTCCGGTATGCCGCAGGCGCAATTCCATAATTTTTGCGGAAGGCTTTGGAAAATTGAAAACGGTCTGAATATCCTCCCAGCTCCGCTATCTCCTCAATCGACATTTCCGGATCACTCAACAACAATTGCCGGGTATATTCCAAACGCTGCGTTTGACGGTATTCCTTCGGCGTCATTCCCAGCGCCGCTTGAAATTCACGATAAAACGAATTCACCGGTATCCCCGCATAACGGGCGATTTCCACGTTGGTCACTGTTTTATTCCGGTTCCGGCTGATCCATTCGGCAGCACGCCGGATCCCCGGCGGAATCCCATGATTTTCAGACGTCAGGTCTTCTTCCGGAATCTGACATAAATAATGATACAACATCAAACGTAATGCAATTGCGGAAGTGTGAATCGTTGCTTTGCCAGTCATCTGATGCTGCATCCTCTGAACCGCTTCCGCAGGAAAAATATAGATTCCACGCTTCCCGCTGTCATACGGAAACGGCGCATGAAAATGCAGATAAAATTGACGGAAACTCTGTTTCGCCCGGGTCGAAAAAACCGTATACGGCGGAATCAATGCAACCATATCCGGCTTCAACGCATACACCGTTCCCTGATAATGGATCTCTGCGCCCGGTGTTTCATTCCAATAGAACAGCCAATCGGTGTAAATCACATCCGGAAAATTCCACATATCCACATTGCGGTATCCGGAAAAACGGATCGTTATATCAAATGGTGCAGAAATACATTCATAATCATTCAAAAAAGTTGAAAATGACATAAAACAGGTAATCCTTGACATTTTATTTTTGTTTTTTATGTGCTATAATATAGATGCAATTCAACAAAATTACAAATAAGGAACGTACAAAATGACACTTTCAAAAAAAATGAAACAGAAAGTTTTTCTCGAAATCGAACAGCTGATCATTAAAAACAGAAAGGTAAGAGCAGAACATAAAGTAAAATTGGGCGAAAGTGCTGCACCTACTCCCGAAAATATCAATAATACCAATCCCCTGCTCGGTAAAGTCAATACAGATTGGCCTGCCTTGCTGGAACCGGAATACTCCAATGCCGCAAATGCCATCCGCGAAGCATTAAAAGAACTCCCCAATGATGATCTCAAGAATTATCCCAAAATCCCCATGGATAAATTGTGGCTCTGGGGCGGCCCCACTCCTTATTGGGGCGGAAATATGGCGGACGATGCACTCGTAACTGCTGCCGATTATTTCAAAGCGGAAAACGGCGTATATGTTTACGGTGCAACCAATGAAAAAACGCTGCAGCTCCATGCCGGATTCAAAAAATTGATCTGTCAGGTCAACGAAAATTGCAGAACTCCGGGCGCACAGGAAGGTTCTACCGATGAAGAGAATGCAGAACGACTCAGTAAACTTTCCCTGCAATTCCCCAATATCATCGGTGCCGTTTGTGATGATATGACGACCAGTTATCTGCACATTGTCCCCCCCGAACCCGTGCAGGCCGTCCATCGCGGATTGAAGAAATATAACAAAAATCTGAAACTGTATGGCGTAGTATACGCCCATGAATTAATGGGAGATAAAGATTTCTCCCTCGTTTCCGAATATTTCGATGTCGTCAACTTCTGGCTCTGGCATATGGAAGATATTCTGGAATATGACCGCTATATCGAAATGTGCCGGAAAACATTCCCCGGAAAACCCATCCTCCAGGGTATCTTCCTCCATGAATACGGTTCCTCCGATGCCGGACAGATGCCCGAATTGCTGATTTATCAGTTGGAACGCTGCCGTAAATATCTGGCAGAAGGTGTACTGGAAGGCGTGGTTCTCCTCGGCGACCGCGAAATCCGCAAATGGCCGGATTCCGCAAAAGCCGTTCAGGAATACCTCCTCGGAAAATAAGATCAAACGGAACTCAAATAAACGATGTCAGCATCTTGATTCCAACTCCGGTGGCATATCTTAAAAAATCGCCGCCGGAGTTTTATTTTACAATGCAGTTTCCGTCATTGCTTTTCCCATCAGAAATGCGTTGCGGCAATCAACAGGGAATTGTTCATTCCGGCTTCGTTCTTTCTCTGCCGGATCAAAAAGTGTTGCATCGTATTTGCTGTAATCATCGAATTGTTTGGTGTTATACGCATATAACACCGGCGGTTCCCCACTGTTGAATAAATGACCGCCGAACGCCCGGAGCATCCGCAAACGTTCCCCGTAATGATGTTGTTCCGCCCCCTCTTGCGGAACATTCATGGTATACACAAAAGCGGTCCGGATTTTTCTTTTAATCAAAGATGAATGTGCCGGATCATACCGGAAATTTGCAAAATAAAGACGTTCAATCAAATTGCGGAACATGCCACTTTCCCCACCAAAATAAATCGGAGTTCCAAAAATGATCCCGTCAGACTCCAACAACTTTTCCAGAACCGGTGTCAACGCATCCCGTATGGCACATTTGCCGTATGACGGCGCATGATTCAATTTACACGCAAAACAACTTTTGCAACCGCTGAATTGCAAATCGGTCAAATGAATCAATTCCGTTTCCGCACCGTTTGATGCGGCTCCGTCAAGTGCATGCTGCAATAAAGTCGCAGTATTGCCGGTATGACGCGGACTGCCGTTGATTGCGTAAATTTTCATAATATATCATTCCTTTTCTGTTTCCGGGTTCTTATCAAAACCGCCATTCCGCTGATATTCCCGGGGAAACATCCCGAAGCGACGGTAAAATGCATTGGAAAAGCCGGAAACATTGGCAAACCCGCACATGTCTGCAAGTTCATTGATCCGGTATTGATGTGATTTCAATAACAGCATCGCAGCATAATCCAATCGGCTTTGCTGTAAAAATCGCTGAAAGGGAATCTTAAATCGACGTTGAAACAACAAGCGGAAATAAACCTCCGATATCCGCCGGTCCGCCGCTAACTCCGCTTGACTGTACGGATAAAATGGATTGTGCCGGATCATTTCCCATACCTGATAAATACGGTACGGATCCCCCGCCACATGACGTGCGTCGCTGTTTTCCGTTGTGATAAGGCAAATAAGCTGTTCAAATTTGACTGTCATTTCATTGGGATCATATCCGTCTCCGGAAAAAAACCATTCGCCGATCTCCTGATACAGGTCTAAAATCCGCCCCACTTGATCAGCCGGAATGGCAATACATCTTTCCGGATACCGTTTACATAAAAAATCATGTATCCGTTTCCCACGCGCCCCGATATAATCAATCCAGAGATGACGGTACTGGCAATGTCTCCCGCGAAAATGATAAATCCGGCAGGTATCTTTGTTCCAGAAAATACACGGACCTTTCAAAATCATCCGTTCAGCATCACTCCGCAGCTCAACTTCCCCCTCCGCGATCATTTCCAATGAATAATATCCCGGTGTGGATGACAATGGAAGATGAATATGATTCGGGTCGAAAACACGGTCAAAGACCGCCTGGATCTCCAAATCGCCAAAATACTCATTTGCTCTCATTGCATACTCCTGAAATTCAATCTTCCTTCCGGACTAATATAACACCGGTCCGGAAGAAATTCAACTCTCCGGGAGTCTTTTATCTCAAAAATCGTTGCGAACCTTGACCGTTTTTCCAGTATGCGCGGACTCGATCGCCGCCGCACATGCCGCAACCGTTCTCGCTCCCTCAACCACCGATGCCGTATTCGTTGCACCACGCAAAACCACATCCGCAAGCAATCGGATCTGGGATGGAATATTATGATTGTTCACTTCCACCGGAATCGTCACAAACGGAGTGGCATCCCATGGCGAATCATAGAACGGAACACTGGATAACTGCATGGTGGAACTGGTGTTGTCACAAACAATCGTCCCTTTTGTCCCATAAAATACACTCCGCATCGTATACGGCGCAGAAAGACCAATGGAACACATCACTTTCCCAATCGTCCCTTTCCGGAATTTATACAAACAAAAATAAGAATCAAAATCAATCGGCCAGTCCGCCAACCCCTTCTTCGTCCCATACGCAAAACTTTCGTCGATCAAATCATCCACTGCCCAGCGGAGAAAATCCACCGCATGACAGCCGCCGCCTAACAGCGGATCACGCCGCGCATCCTTCCGCCAATTCGGTTTTGCTGCGCGGTCCATCCCCCGGTAATTATGGGCATATTCCGTTTCCGCCATAAAAATATCACCAATATCACCACGGGCGATCATCTTTTTTGCCAGCACAAATGCCGGCGTATAACGGGTCGGATGCGCAACCAGAAAAGTCTGACCGGTCCGCCGTACTGCCTCCGCAATATCAGCGGCTTCCTGAAGATCAAGTGTCATAGGCTTTTCGCAAAGAATATGTTTCCCCGCGCCCATCAACGCAATCGCCTGTTCCGCATGATAAAAATCCGGAGAACAGATGGATACCACATCAATATCCGGATCGGCAACAACTTGACGGTAATCCGAATACATTTTGATTCCATCCAGTTGATATTCCGCCTTGCGCTTTTCGCAATATTCCATATTGACATCACAAATCGCGACAAGCTCAAATTCCGGATTGGCTTTATACGCTTCGATATGTCGGAATCCTTCCCCCATACCGATTACTGCTGCTTGAAATTTTCCATTTTTCATTGTAAAACACTCCATATTCTGTTAATTTCCTTATTGCGTGACAAGTTTTAATATAGCAGTTTCCCTATTCAATTCAAACGCAAATAAAAGAAAGAGTTACTTCAAATAATAATAATGTTGTGATTCATGATAAACATGATCTTTTGCACCATAAAATCCTGAATCTGACAATTCAAAACACATCAGGATACGGATTCCGTTTTATTTTTTCTGCCTGACCGCTGATTATTTTTCATAAAAAAAACGGTTTATAGATTGACTTTTCTGATTTTTGTATTACATTACACATAATCTGATCGGGGTATAGCGCAGTTGGTAGCGCGTTTGGTTTGGGACCAAAAAGTCGACGGTTCGAGTCCGCCTACCCCGACCATTTTTTTTGTAAAAAAATGGTCAACGAAGCCGTCAGGCTTCACATCGTGCGGCGACAGCCGCTCTTCTCTTAAAAAACGGAGTTTTTTCTTCACATCTTCACCTGTCTTGAATTCTGCCTTGAAGTGGACCACAAACTGGACCACACCCAAAGCACAGTTTATTGGTGCTAAAACTTTCACCATCGATATATTTGGCAATAAGTTGTGAAACAGTTCCCATCACTATTCTTTCTTCCGCTTTTTATTATTAGCTCATTGATGCTAAATATTTATTGTAACTAAAGAATCTATTCCGCTTGTTGCCGGTGGTTTCTTCGATGATGTTGAATTCCAACAGGTAATTCAGCATCTTGCCGATGGTGGCGTTGGTCAATCCGGTCAGTTCTTTCAGTTTGGCGATGTCGGCTATCGGGTGACGGAGCATTGCCTGATGTACTGCCAATGCTGATGTCGCAGCTCTGCCAAGTGTTGCAATCTTTGCTCTGTCACTTTCGATTTGATTGTGCAGATTCAAAATGATTTCATTACTTTCTTTTGCCGTTTCAATGACTGCATCCAAAAAGAAATCCAGCCAACGTTCCCAGTCGCCGTTTTCACGGATGCCATTCAGCAAATCGTAGTAGTATTGACGATGGCTCTTGAAATAGTAACTCAAGTACAGCAGCGGCTGTTTCAACATTCCACCGTTGCACAACAGTAAAGTAATCAGCAAACGCCCGACTCTGCCATTTCCGTCAAGGAACGGATGTATCGTTTCAAACTGAACGTGGCTCAATGCCGCTTTAACGAGAAGCGGAGTGTTTTCATCGTGCAGAAACTTTTCCAGTTCGACCATGCATCTTGCCGCTTCTTCCGGCGGTGGCGGCACAAAAAATGCATCCCCCGGACGGGTTCCCCCTATCCAGTTCTGGCTGTGACGGAATTCACCCGGATTTTTGCCACTGCCACGACCTTTGGCAAGCAATTCAGCATGGATTTCCCGAAGCAAACGCAATGAAAGCGGGAATCCCTCTTCCAAACGCTTCAAGCCGTAAGTCATCGCCGCAACATAATTGCTGACTTCCTGAACATCATCAATGGGAACGCCCGGTTTTTCCTTGAGTTCAAACAAAAGCAAGTCCGACAAAGATGACTGCGTACCTTCGATTTGCGAAGACAGTACCGCTTCTTTACGGATAAACATATAGAGGAATATTCCGACATCCGGGAGCAGATTCGCTGAACCATCAAGTTTGCCAAGCAAAAAAGCAGCTTCATCCAGCTTTTTCTGCAACTCCCCCGTAATTTCCAATGCCGGAAACGGCGGCAACGGATTGGGAATAAAGGCTTTTACCGTTTCCCCGACCGTACTGACAGTTTCATAATGTCCTTGCAGCCCCCGTTTCATAATCCTCTCCAAATTAAAATAGCACATCGTCTTACTTTAAGATAATACAATATCGTAAAATATGCAAGCCATTTATTTCAATTTTTTGATTTTTTTGTTACGTTATAAATCCATACCTCTGGATTTTTTCTTGTTCCGTACCCGTTCTTCCCGTTCCTGCTGTTCACGGCGGTTTTGTTCGGCACGCTCA